>JALRCK010000409.1 GCA_023262305.1 Deltaproteobacteria bacterium | reverse complement strand
GCGATCCCTACGGGCGGTCGTAGCCCGCCCCTCCATACCAACAACATGAAACATCCTCGATGCCCCCACAAGAAAATCGCATCTCACTCGCCCCATCTACGAAACTCACCGATACACCCCACGGCTCAAAGCCCTCTGTTTTACTCACCAAAATGACTTATTGCGTCACCTCTCGCTACAATAGCCCCAAATGTTTATGTCCCACTTAAATCCGACCGAATCTTCTCTAGGAAGCTAGAGGTCTAACGCCACGCAGGTAGGTCATGTGGGGGCTAGGACAAGCACTCTCTATTCATGAACCAACTTTGCCCTTTACTTTCACAAACCAGCCTTTGTACCCTCATAGAACGGTTGCGGTTTCACGCCGAGCATTCGAAAATAATGAAATGCGCGGCGAGATGCTCCTCAGGCGAAGGGCCAAACAGTTTTAACAACGTGTAGTGTACTAACGGAGAACCTATGGCTGACTCAGCAAAAATCATTAACGTAAGCATCGCCTTCCTCAACATCGACTCCACAGACGCCATCAAGCAATATGCGACTGAGAAGGTAAAACACTGCGTCCAAAAGTTCGCCCACCAAGACACAGAGGCGCACGTTGTGCTCAAAGTTGAAAAGACCCGACAGATCGCCGAAATATCCATGCACCTCTCCGGACATGATTTCATTGTGAAGGAAGAGAGCGATAGCTTGTACGCGTCCATCGACAAGCTCACCGATTCTCTCACGCAGCAACTACGTAAACATAAAGAGAAAGTGACCAGGCACCATTGAACCACTCGCTGCGATTCGACCACATTAACTCACTCGTGATGGTGACAGGGCTCTCCGGGGCAGGAAAGTCCTCCGCCATGGCCCTGCTCTCAGACTGTGGCTACTATGTGGTCGATAACCTACCCGTGCCTCTGCTCGCGCAGTTCTTTGAGTTCTCAACCGGTTCATTATCTCGCTACCGCAACACCGCGCTGCTCATCGACGTAGACTCCCGCGAGAGTAGGATGCAGCTCCTCTCAGTAATCCAGACAAAGGGCGCACGACCGGCGAACCTGAAGGTCATCTTTCTTGATGCGGATGACCAGTCAATCGTTCGCCGCTACAGCGAGACGAGGCGACCACACCCGGGGTTCGACCCAGAGAAGGACACCACGCTCACCGATACCATCTCCCGGGAACGGGCGAGACTTCAGCCCATAAAGGAGTCCGCAGACTTTCTGGTTGACACCTCATCATTCAACATCCACGCCCTACGACGAGAGCTCCGCGAGTTCCTGAACACCCTCGGTGTTGGGGGAAGGTCGGCCCTCCGTATCAACTTCCTGTCATTCGGGTTCAAGCACGGAGTCCCCCTCGATTGCGACCTGATTGTGGATGTTCGCTTCCTGAGAAACCCCCATTTTGTAGACCATTTACGACAACAAGATGGGCGAGATGCCCCTGTGAAGGACTACGTTTTTGAGACACCCGAAGCCTCTGAGTTCGTGAATCGATATACCGATCTACTCGCTTTTCTGCTCCCCAAGTATCAGGCAGAGGGAAAGGCGTACCTGAATATCGGCATCGGGTGCACCGGGGGAAAACACAGGTCTGTGGCCATAGCCGAGGCTTTGGCACAGAAGCCCGAACTGACGTCATACCTGGTAAGCGTCAAACACCGAGACATTTAGGCTTCCCCTACTCACGAACTTCTAGCTTGCCGCTGGAACACCAAAGTTCTATTCTGCTTCGAATTTAAGCGTTTTAACGGCAAGGAGCCTTATTTTTGTGGCAGCTAAGCAATTCCTCTTCACCTCGGAATCTGTCTCCGAGGGACACCCAGACAAAGTAGCTGATCAACTCAGCGATGCGGTACTCGATGCCTTTCTCAAAGCCGATCCGGCAGCACGAGTGGCGTGCGAAACGTTGGTAAAGAACGATGTTGTCATTCTTGCTGGTGAGATCACCTCGAAGCACGTCGTGAACTATGAGAAGCTCGCGCGCTCAGTTATCCACGACATCGGATACAATGACCCCGCCCTCGGATTCGACTCCCAAGGGTGCTCGGTGATGACATTCATGAGCCAACAATCCGCAGACATCAGCATGGGCGTGAATGATCACGAGGGGCTCTTCAAGGAGCAAGGAGCTGGTGACCAGGGACTCATGTTTGGATTCGCCTGCAACGAAACCCCTGAGTTAATGCCGCTTCCGATATCTCTTTCACACCAACTCGTGAAAGCTCTCGCCAAGGCCCGACACTCCGACAAGAACAGCTTCCTTAAGCCTGATGCCAAGAGCCAGGTGACCGTTGAGTACCGCGATGGGAAACCACATGCGGTAGACACAGTGGTCATCTCAACTCAACATGCCGACGAGGTATCACTTAAGGATGTTGAGGAGTATGTGGTTGAGAAGATCGTCAAGAAGGTTATCCCCGATACCTACCTGACCCCAAATACTCGATACCTGATCAACCCAACGGGACGTTTCGTTATCGGCGGCCCCGTTGGTGACTGTGGTCTCACCGGTCGTAAGATCATCGTAGACACCTACGGCGGATATGCACGTCACGGCGGAGGAGCTTTCTCTGGAAAGGACCCATCAAAGGTAGACCGATCTGCAGCCTACGCCGCGCGCTACATCGCAAAGAACGTGGTAGCTGCTGGGCTAGCCCAGAAGTGCGAAGTGCAAGTAGCCTACGCAATCGGCGTGGCAAAGCCGGTATCTGTGTACGTCAACACATTTGAGACCGGCACGGTTGCAGAGGACAAGATATCCGCAGCGGTTCAAGAGGTGTTCGATCTGACCCCGCGTGGCATCATCCGCAGCCTCGACCTCTTGAAGCCGATCTACCGAGCCACATCGACCTACGGTCACTTTGGTCGTGATCCTGGAGCTGATGGAAGCTTCTCGTGGGAGAGAACCGATAAGGTTGACGCTCTCAAGGCAGCGCTCAAGTAGGAAGCGCTCCTACACAGCGGCCCCGG
>JALRCK010000408.1 GCA_023262305.1 Deltaproteobacteria bacterium | reverse complement strand
CCAGGACGGAGAACCCACCCTCATTAAATACAACCAAAGGTTTGAAGCTCCCAGCAATTTGCGGCACGGCCTCTGAGAAGAATCCACGGATCGCAATGGCCCCACTCGCTCCCAAGGTAAATCCGATCACGATCTTGGCAAGCCAGGCATACCGTTGCGAGTAGATGAAGTAGTAGAGGCAGCCAAACATCATCGGCACTAGATACAGCAGATAGAGGGGTTGATACGGCTCTGACACCGTCCCATCCGGGTAGGTTACTATCGTCAATCCCAGCATCGGCTCCAAGATATTCGGCCAGAGGAAGTCTCTGATAAGAAGCATCGGCCCAAGACCCGCTGCGATTCCGATGAAGAGGTGCTCAAAGAGGCGATAGAACCGATTCTCTTTTATCAGGAAACTGAAGATTGCGAGCGTAGCGACGCCACCGACTAACACCGATGCGAGTGACCATGTGGAAACACTATCCATGTCGCTCCCTCCATCGCTGAACAAGTGGCACGATATTTCCCGCCACTATCAGGAGAATCAAAACAATGTGGGCCGCACTCAGAGCTGTGTTGGTCACAAGGAGCTTTTTATTCTCACTCTCAGGGTGTTTGCCCTTTTGAACCTCCGAGTACCAAGCAGCGCCTGCTATCCCCTCAAGGAGTCCTTTCAATTGTCCTGAATCAAGAAAGATGTAGGCCTCAGGGATCGTGATCGAGGTGCACCCATGAACAAGTGTCGGACGATACTCGCTCTTCTGAAAAAACTGCACAATGTTGTCGAACACCCCGACAAGCCCAGTTATCTCACCTACCAGCTTAACCCGCTCAACTCCACCAATAGCGGCGAAGGTCGGATAGTGCGTCAGCGGCATGCCATTCACATCCCTTCCAAGGAATTTGGAGAGATCGCTCGCACTCACCATAGACTGAATAAAGATAGCCCCACCGGGTCTGAAGCCAACATTGACCCACGCCTCCCCATATCGCCAGTGTTGACCAGGCATCTCAGCCTCAAGGCGTTGCGCAACCTCTTTGGGGATACTCGTGAGAAACCGTTCCGCTTGTTGGTACTGAGAGAGGAGGATGACCGGGATGCGACGCCTGAAAAGGTGCTCCAAAAGAACGGTCGCTTGAGGCTCGTTCTCTGCGATAGTGTTGGGACCAAAATCGAGCCACACCATCGCAACCTCACCCGGCTGCACTGAAACGCTCTCGACCACATCGTACATGCGCTCCGCCGACACAAGGCGCGAAGGCTTCTGGGAGACACCAAAGATTATCGGCAATCCCACCGCAAGGATCATCACGAGGTATATCAGTCGCCGTCCGCCCATCTACTTGCGCTCCGAGGAGAAAGACGAGGACTCAATCGAGAGCCACATACGGATTGCCAACATCAACCCCGCAACCCCTGCGCCGAGTCGAATTGCCCTGAATGCAGCGCTATTTGGCACCTCAAGGAGCCATTGCCGAAGCGAGGGCATTCCCTCGTATATCTCTTTGCCAAAAGAGATCTGACCCAACATAACGATCACCGCCGCGCTCATCATCAGGGCTGACTCAACGGTTCGAACCCGAAACGCTCGGTAGGCGGCCGCCGCGATGTAGACACCAAGGAGAGCAAACATCGCCGACCCGAGCTGATTAAAGAGTCCATCATACAAAAAGTCATAGACCTTCTGTGTAGTGCTGCGGGAATCGTGCGCTCGTTTGACTATCGAGTAAGCGCTAGAGAGCTTTGCGACATCTTGCGAGAGGTTTATGAGGAGCCCCTTGTTGTGGTCCGACAGCGTTGTCCACTCGGATTGCTGGATCTCTCTGAGCTTAATCCTTGTCGCAACGAGTCTCTCCCTGACTTCTCCCACCAATACGCTCTCAGCGGAATGAGACCCCTGGGCCACGGAGAGGTTTGTGTGCTCCTCAATGATCGAGAGTCGTTCGTTACCGTATCGCATCAGAGCGTCGACCCGATTCCCCAAGGGGGGTACGGCTCGGCCCTGAGGAGGAGTGGTAGCATCCTCAACGATACGCGTCGCGAACTCTCCAAGCACCTGCGCGGCCCGAATCTGCGCTGTGTTGCGCATGCTCTCTATCCATTGAGCAGAGGTAGCTCCGATCATCGCACAGAGGCCAACAAGCAACGCGAGGCTATTCAACCACCCTGGGCGCTGAAAAACGCATCGGGCACCGTGCGCTCGGACGATGTTGTAGAGCCCGAGCCCCAACGCCATCACTCCAACAACGATAAACCCGTTTGATATCTGCTCGTGGTGAGCCTTCATCCCGAGATCCGTGACAGCGCTCTCAGGGAGCACAAAGTAGAGGAAGAAGTAAATGCCCCCCAGGAAGGTAAAGACTCGGATCAGTCGGGTGCGCGTGTCTGTCACAGTGGGTGTTACCATCTGAGCGAACTCCAATCAGCAGACAACAGCGTATGGGGCATCAGGCTTGCAACAGAGGGAAGCCACGGCTGCAGTGTTGCGAACCCAACACCGATGACTATTAAGCCTACAAAGATGAGCTTAAGCCTATCCTGCGCCGCAAGCGTTGCGACCTGCACAGGCTCTCGACTCATGTACGCGGACGCTCCAAAGAGCTCCTCACCTATCAAGGTGTAGTCGCAGGTGCAGATGAAGAACGCCACCTGCTCTGGGCTAACGCTCGCTGCGACCTGACGCGCACCGACCTGCTGCCCCGCCTCGGCGAGAACGAGAGATTCAGCGGCAAAGGCACCAAACATAAATGCGGCGCCCGCTTTTTCACGGTGCATCAAACCCATATATCCCGATGCGAACGCAAATTGCTCGCTGGAGAGAAACTTAATTCCATCCGGATCAAATGAGCTCCCGCGACCGACATCGCGATACGCGCTCCGAACCGTATCTTCGACGAGTGCCATCGCCTCCGGGGAATATTGGGGGACGATTAACTTAAGCTTGTATTGCGCGGCCTTTCGAGCGACCGAGTACAACCCCCC
>JALRCK010000407.1 GCA_023262305.1 Deltaproteobacteria bacterium | reverse complement strand
TCCACCTTGTCGATATCAACCAGCTTGTTAAACGCAGTTACAGCTTTGCTCCCGGTTGTCTGAGAGTCTTCGAATACGATCTCAACAGGGTTCCCTGAGGCGTTCAGCTCCTCCTGCGCTAGGCGAATGCCGTTGTTTTGGTAGTGATCCCACTTCGTCGCAAGACCGGAGAGCCCCGTTAGAACACCGATCTTTATGGGTGGCTCGGCATGAGAGGATGATAGAGGAACGAGGGCGGCAGAGAGCAGAGCAAAAAGAATTCGGCGCATATGAGGCTTCATAGTGGAGGACCCTGGCAAAAGCAAGGTGGGATACGGGCCGGCGAGCATGCCTGAGAGGATTCCGAATGCTCGGACATGCCGATTTTGCTAGTTTCTGACCGAGGTTTATTTTACTCTGGGGAAGCAGTTCTTATCTCGTTTCTCTCATAGGCGCGTGTACTTAATGAACACACCACCCCCGCTCCATTCCGGTTCCTCGGTAGCTCCTGATATTTCTGACCCGATACATGGCGCTGTGCCCTTCTCTAACGAAGAGCGCGATGCGTGCGGCGTAGGCTTCGTCGCTGACAGAAAAGGTCGTGCGAGTTTTGAGATCGTGCAAGCAGCGCTCTCAGCGCTTCGGTGTGTGGAGCATCGTGGGGCGTGTGGAGCTGACAGGGTGACGGGAGATGGCGCAGGAATAATGACCGATATCCCGTTTGAGCTCTTCGGATATCCGAAGGGCTCAGTTGCGGTGGCGACCCTCTTTATGCCGAAGGAGCCGCAGCGCCTTCGACAATCGCTTAAGATCTTTGAGGACACCTTCGCCTTTATGGGGATGAAGGTGCTCGACTATCGAGATGTCCCTATGGACACCTCGGTGCTTGGGCCTGAAGCACTTGAGACGTTACCGCACATTCAACACGTCATTATCGAGCGACCTACGCACTGTCGAACCGATGAGTCGTTTAACAAGGCACTCTACGCAGCGAAGCAAGCGACCCGCACCAAACACCGTGAAAACGGCTTTGCGGGAGAGTTTTTCTTCACGTCGCTTTCGACCACGACCATCGTGTACAAGGCGCTCACCAAAGCTGACGCTCTGGACAAGCTCTACCTCGACCTTCAAGACGAGCGCTTTACCTCACGTTTCGCGCTTGTACACAGACGGTTTAGCACCAATACGCGCACGTCATGGGATAAGGCGCAGCCGTTTCGCCTCATCGCGCACAACGGAGAGATAAACACGATTGCGGGCAACCGATCGTGGGCGTTTGCGCGCGAGCACGCGCTTGGATTGCCATTCGATGAGCTCTTAACGCACACGGGAATAAGTGACTCGGGAAGCCTCAATGAGATGGTTGAGGCGCTCAAGTATCGCAGCAGTATTCCTAAAGTTGAGGATATCCTCGCGATCATGATTCCGCCGGCTGATCAGCATAACTCCTTCTATCGATTCTGGAGTCGTGCGATGGAGCCGTGGGATGGCCCGGCCTTTATCACCTTTAGTGACGGGGAGAAGATCGGGGCCCGACTCGATCGAAACGGCTTTCGGCCGTGTCGATGGACCCTCACCGACGAACGGTTCTATCTCTGTTCAGAAGCTGGCGCGTTCCCAGTTGATGAGTCGCACGTCGAGGCGAAGGGGACGCTCCGTGCCGGCTCGGGGGTAAGTGTCGAGTTGAGCACCGGAAGCGTCCACTTTGAGGACCCGAGTCGCTCCGTGGACAACCACGATGCCCGTTTCGACGCGCACCTTCTTAAAATTGAGTTCGGGGCGCGTTCCATGGAGGAGCCAGATCTCTCTCGGCAGCACCTCTTCTGTTACACGGAAGAGGATAGAGAGAGGCTGCTCTTCCCGATGATACTCGAAGGAAAGGAGCCGATCGGCTCAATGGGAGACACCGCTCGTCCCGCGATCCTTTCGCAGGAGCCTCGTTCTTTCTTTGACTACTTCTATCAAGAGTTCGCTCAGGTGACGAACCCTCCGCTGGACTACTTGCGGGAGAGTATGGTCACCGATCTCACCACATATCTTGGGCGTAGGCCGAATATCTTTGCGCCGAAAGAGCTTATTCCACCACCACGGGCGATTGAGCTGCACAGTCCGGTCTTGAGCTTGAGCCAGATGGAGTACCTCCAAAAGCTCGCTGAACGGGGCGATGGCCAGGGGCACTTAAAGACCCGCGAGCTTCATATGACCTTTCGTCGCGATCACGGCGCGGTTGGATTTAGGGCGCAGCTCAAAAAGCTCGCTGCTGACGCCGTGACAGCTGTACAGAACGGATGCAGCATCATCATTCTGACCGATCGACTTGCGACCTACGAACACCCACCGATACCGAGCCTCTTGGTTCTCCGCGCTGTCAGTAAAGCGCTCAATCAAGCGGGTGAATTGTTGAGTGCCTCGATAGTTGTTGATACCGGCGAAGTTCGCAGCACGCATCACGTTGCAGCGCTCGTTGGTTTTGGAGCAGGGGCTGTGTGCCCGCGCTTAGCGCTTCAGGTGGCGTGCTTTGATTCGGATGCAAGCTTGCAGAAAATCCCGGCCGAACAGAGGGAGAAGAACCTTCTTAAATCCTTCGACGCTGGGTTGCTCAAGGTGATGGCGAAGATCGGTATCTCGGTGGTGCGAAGCTACCACGGCGCGCGCCTTTATACGGCGATAGGTCTCGGAAAGGAGATCGCCAAGGAGTACTTCAGCGGTGTCGCAAGCCCGATCGGCGGCATCGGCATCGATCAGCTCGTTGATAAGATCTTGGCTGAGACCGAGCAGGCCCGCGAAGCTAGTGCCGGCGGCAAATTCCGTTCAACGTACGCTTTCAAGGAGCACGTTAAAGGTCAGGTGGGAGAGAAGCACTCGATGACGAGCGTTCGCTCTCGATATCTCCACAAGCTCGCGCGAGAGCAGGGCGCTTGGGAGGTGTATGAGGAGTACCTCAAGTCGAACGATTCCGACGCTCCGGTGACGTTGCGGCAGCTGAT
>JALRCK010000406.1 GCA_023262305.1 Deltaproteobacteria bacterium | reverse complement strand
GCGCGGATTACAAGGACCGCGTCCCTACCTCTGGCAGCAAGATGCAGGGGGAGATCGACTTGGTACGATCGTTTGGCGGAGATATCGCCTTCACAGAGGAGCCGCAATTCAGCTCAAGCAAGTTACTGAACGACTTCCTCTCCCCTTTCGCGCCACACATTCAGGAGAGACTCAAAGAGGCACGGTCTCACATCTCTCTTGATGAGATACAACGATTCTTTGTTGAGCTGGAAGGGATTAAAGGCGTGGTGACGGCTCCAACCAGTGCTCAAGCACTCCTCACGCAAGTCTTTCCCGGCGTCACTGTGCAACCCCCTCATGCCCCCTCCTCCATTCAAGAGATGACCGCTACATCAGAGCGCTCAACGTGCACGCTTCATCTGGGCGTTACAAGCATCACCGCGAGGAGCGAAGCGAACATGAGCTCCTTCTCCATGCCAAGGCTATCGGATTCCGCGTGTGAGACTGGTCTCCTTCAAGGCGTTGCCGCTGTGCTCTCACACCATTCCTCGACTAACGTCCACCTTCGTGCCGTATTCCTGGCGGTGTTCAATCAGGAAGCCCGACCTGGTGTTACCCTCGCATCCCTCAGGAAGGTCACGGAGTCGATTTTAAAATAGAGCATCAGCCCTCTCACCACCATCTTCGTAAAATCAACTAGTTGGATAGCCTTCAGGGGGTTAGCCCGATAAAAAGGCATCCCAAACCCTCTAAACCGCATCTGAACTTGAGGTATCGGAGGGAAGCGCCCTTCGCTGCCGGTGTACGCCCCGCTCATGGATTGGCAGGGAGTTTTTGTAAGAATGTACGAACTTATTCTACAGGGCATCACGGCTGACGCTGAGACCACGCGCCTGACCGAGACGTTGCGAAAGCACGGCAGCCTTCCAGGCGGCGAGCTTGCCAGTGCTTTTGAACAGGGACCCGTCACCATCGACATCGCCTCCGCGCGCGGGGATCTCTTGCCACTCTATCGCGAGCTTAAGTCATCTGGCGGTGAGGTCTCCATCGTCAATCGAAGCCTCGGAAAGAGTGTAGACCAAACCGCTAACCTGATTAGACATACTCACGAGAAGAAGCGAACTCTTGAAGAGCTTCGGCACACCATCGAGCACCTCAAATGCTCTCAACAGCGAATTGTCCTGGTTCACGGCGTATTCGACATCCTTCACATCGGACACATCCGTCTCCTCAATCACGCAAAGGAGCTCGGCGACATCCTGGTGGTTTCAGTAGCCTCGGATGCCTCTGTAGGTCGCGGACCGGGAAGTCCCTTCTTCACAGAAAGTCTCCGCATGGAAACACTCGCAAATTTAGCCGCGGTGGACTTTGTCACATCAGTGGAATCACCGCATGCAGTGCCAGTTATCGAGGCGATCAAGCCCGACGTGATCGTTCGTGGTCAGCATGTCAGCAGAGAGAAGTTTGATTTCAAGGCCGAGCACTCGACCCTTGAGGACTCCGCTATCCGCATGCACGGTGGAAGAGGCGTCTCTGTGAAGGCTCGAAACCACAGCACCTCTGAGCTTGTGCACCAATTCTTTGAGATCTACCCACAACGAACATCGGCATTTTTGGCTGAATTCGCCCATCGCTGGAGCATCTCGACGATAATCGACGCGCTCGAGCAGTGCGCCAAACTCAAAGTGCTCGTCATCGGTGACACCATCATCGATCACTACCACTACTGTAATCCCCTCGGAAAATCAGCAAAAGAGAACCTCGTCGTTAACAAGTCACACTCCGAGGAGACCTTCGCCGGAGGGATTATCGCAACGGCGAACCACGTCGCTCAGCTGTGTGAACGGGTAGACGTGTTAACTGTGTTGGGAGCAGAGGATTCCTACGAAGACTTCATTCGTGAAAAGCTCAACAGAAGGGTCACCCCTCGATTTTTCTACCGAGAGACCGGTCCCACAACGGTCAAGAAACGGTATGTGACCAATGGCTCCAACCAGAAGCTCTTTGAGATCTGTGACATGAATGACTCACAGCTGAATGACTCTGAGGAGTCATCAATTGCCGAGTTCCTCAATGCTCACATCGACGAGTACGATCTCGTGATCGTGAATGACTTTGGCCACGGCATGCAAACGCCACGCCTCATGGACATAATCAGCTCTCAAGCCCAGAACCTTGCACTCAATGTTCAAGTAAACGGGGCAAACCAAGGCTTCAATCTCGTTACCAACTATCCTAACGCCGATTTTGTGTGCATCGATGAGCGAGAGCTTCGTCTCTCTACGCGGGAGCGCCATGCGCCGGTGAAAGAGCTCATGCGTAAGATCTCAAACCAGCTTGGCTCGCACCTGATGATCGCAACCCTCGGAGGAGACGGCTCGCTGAGCATGTCGCGTGAGGAGGGATTCCACCAGACCCCAGCATTTGCGACCTCAAGCGTAGACAAGGTCGGTGCCGGAGACGCCTTCTTCGCCTACACCGCCCCGTGCTTTGCTGTGGGAATACCGCAGGACCTGATTAGCTTCATCGGCAACTGCGTTGGGGCGTTAAAGGTTCAGATCGTGGGCAACAAGGAGCAGGTGCGCCTTCCTGACGTAATCCGCTTTATTGAGCGCCTCCTCAAGGCCTAAAGGAGGCCAAAAATCGCTCAAAAAAGGGATTTCTCCTGAGCCCTTGTTCAATTAGAAACATCTTAATAGTTACACTGGTTTATCCTTAGAGGAGCCTCGACGATGTCGCCATATAACTCGCTCATAACCGCGTACTACGAGATGCTGCGCGTCCGTAACATTGAGGAGGCGATCGCGACTCGCTACTCCGAGCAGGAGATGCGATGCCCAGTTCATCTCTCCATCGGACAGGAAGCAGTCCCGGTCGCCGTGTGTGCGTCCCTTGAAAAGACAGACTACGCGATGAGCAGTCATCGCTCTCACGCTCACTACATCGCAAAAGGCGGCTCAATCCCAAAGATGATCGCTGAAATCTACGGTAAAGAGACCGGTTGCTGTC
>JALRCK010000405.1 GCA_023262305.1 Deltaproteobacteria bacterium | reverse complement strand
TCTCGGAGGCGCTTCCTCAAAGCCTCCCCCTGGATCGGCGCGTCTCTGAGGTGCGGTGGAGAGACCGAATATCATCTGACTCGCGGATTTAAGGCTATCTCCCGAACCCTCGATGCAACAACGCGTCCGTTGTCGCGAGAGTGGGGTGAGCGAGGCAGCTACGAAGGGGAGCCATACACAGCGATGCTCTTTAACGATCACTTCCACAACGATCGGCTGCCTGAAGTTCGAATGTGGTTGGTGCCCGAGAGGGCATTCCATCGAAAAGTTATGTGGGCGATAGAGAACGACGTCGACATCAACAAGCTCGATCTCACACCCGAGGGGCTCGCTGAGGAGGCGGATAGCTTGGGTTTTCCGATCTTTGATGTGGGATGCTCATGCGCCCGCTGGGGAAGTTTCGCAAATGCATGGTCGCACGCCACCGGTCCGGCTCATTTGTGGGAGCGCTACAACGAATGGTCCTTCAGTCGATGGCAGTCTCCACGGCATGTGCATCGCGCAATGTCGGGCGAGCGATACATGGAACGCCTTAGCGCGGATGTGGGACGCACGATGGTTGCGGCTCGCGTCGAGCACGACAAGATTAATCGAATGGTGAATTTCTTTCTGGATCTGCACTCGTCGTTTCTTACCATGGAGGAGGCTTGGGCGAAGGGATATGCAAATGCCGAGGAAGAGCCTGCTCGGGAGGAGCCACCCCAAGATGCACCAGAGGGATCGCCGTCCGGGTCTCAGCCCGAAGAGAGTGACGAATCTCCCCTAAACTTCCAAGTCAGGCGTCCCCGGACTCGGATGCTTGAACATTTTCTGCAGCTCAGAAATCAGATTGTGTCTTCGAAGCCACGGGTCACCGCCAAAGATCTTCCCTCGCTTGAGCTGCAGTATACGAGGCTTTTCGCTCGACAGAAGGATACCCCGTACATCTCGGGTGCTGACATGGTGATGGTGTTCCCCGATGGGCGGCAGATCGCCCTGCTTGGGGGTAAGACGCAGCCGGGGGAGATCTTTGTTAAGACTGTGGAGATGAATGAGCGAATAGAGGCGCTGTGGGATGAGTATTTCGTGTCGCTGTTCGCGCCTAACAACTGTCCGAGAATTCTTTTGCCATAAAGGATGCCTATGAATGTCGTGTGCGTTCCCAAGCCGTGTGACCAGCAATCCCTCTCTGCGTTGAGAGTTCCCTATCTCAATTCAGCGCGGCGGTGTTCTGACGATCCCGCCGAGACTCCGGTTAAGGAGCCGACAACCGTGCCAACAACTCCTGATGTTGAGCCGGAACCCAACACTATTCCTCATCGCCCCTCGGTACCGGAGCCCGATGTGGGACCATGTGAGCGACCGGATACGAGTTGTCCCGTGCATCGTTAGTGGATGCAGTGGGAGAGGTAGGTATGCAGAGAGTGCCCTAACCAGAAATAATGGATGACTCGGAACAGGCCCTCGCCTATGACGCCGCTGACTTTAGTGGCTCTCACAATAGGCGGGTTGATGTTTTTCGGGAGCTTGCTCCCCCTGCTGCACAGAAAGGGCGCTTCCTCGATCTTGGAAGTGGCTCTGGAGATCTCGACTTTCGACTCCTCGCGGCGCTTCCGGGATGCACTATAACTGCTGTCGATGGCTCACAAGCGATGGTGCGCCTTGGGGTTCAGGCCGTGCAACGGAGCCCGCAGTTTTAGGGGCGAATTCAGTTTATTGAGAGCTTTATTCCGAGTGAAACGCTACCGAGGGATGATTATGCCACGATTATGAGTCACAGCTTCTTGCACCACCTTCACGACCCCATGGTCTTGTGGGAGACGATTAAGGAGCTTGCATCACAACGATCCTTCATCTTCGTATCTGACTTGCGCCGACCTGAGAGCACCGATGACGCCCGAAAGATCGTTGACGCGCTTGCACATGGCGAGGCAGAGGTGTTGCAACGAGATTTCTATAATTCCCTGTGTGCTGCGTTTGAGGTGCCAGAAGTTGAGGCGCAGCTCACGCGCGCCGGAATTCGAGGGCTCACGGTGCGGCCGCTCGATGATATCCACTTAGTTGTCTATGGGTACATCCAGGTCGTTTAGGAGGCTACGCCGCCACTCCAAAGATCTGCTGCGAGAGCGGCTTCATCGCCTCGATGCAGTTAGTGGTGTGTTGCTCTAGGGGAATGCCAAGCTCCTCAGCTCCGAGCCGGATGTCATCTCGATTGCATCCTCGGGCGAAGGCTTTGTCCTTGAACTTCTTCATCACAGACTTTACCTCAAGGTTAAAGATCGATTTATCGGGACGCACGAGAACGCTTGCGGTAATCAGCCCTGAGAGTTCGTCGACAGCAAAGAGAGTTCGCGCCACCAAGGTGTCTCGGGGGGTGTTAGAATAGAGCGCGTGGCCTAGGATCGCTCGTCGCATAATCTCTGGGTAGCCATTCTCTGCCAAAATTGCGCATCCCTTAAACGGGTGTCCGTTAGGGCTTACCGGCTCCGGGAACATCTCGTAGTCAAAGTCATGGAGCAATCCTGTGTTGCCCCACAGTTCAAGGTCTACCTCCTCGCCCTGTTTCGCGAAGTATTCTCCGTACCATCGCATGCAGGCCTCAACGCTCAAAGCGTGATTCAGGAGGCTCTGCGACTTGGTGTACTGATTCAGGAGCTGCCACGCATCGTCTCGGGTTTTCATGTGTCCTCGCTCGTGTGTTCTCTCTAAAGTTGCGCTGGATTAACCGGCTGTACGGGCGTGCTCGCGTAGATCTCCAGAAGCTTCAAGAGGTTCTGAAGCTGGATGTTGTCCTTGACAGCATCGGTCCGAACCGTCGTCGAGAAAGACGATGACTCATCGCTGATCGCTATGGTGAGAGACTCGCCATCTTTCGAGGAAGAAGGGAGCCCAAAAACTTTCGACTCGCTGATGAGCTGCAGTACGCGAGCCGTTCGCTCTCGATCCTCGGGCACTGCAAGGGATTGAGAGGGGAGTGACCACGATGAGGATCGGGCCCCTCCTTGG
>JALRCK010000404.1 GCA_023262305.1 Deltaproteobacteria bacterium | reverse complement strand
AACGATTCCTGAGTACCTTTTCTCTATTGGGAGTGCACTGCGCAACGGAATGCTTGGCATCGCTTTGGCTACTGTTCTCCTACTCTCAATCGTTCACCTGACTCGAACGTGGAGGTCTCGACGAACACTCTCCTGGGTAGAGCAGACCTTTGCACTCGTCTCGTTCGTGACTATGGCCTTTGTCGTAATGCCACAAGCCTTTGAGAACCTAGCGCTCTACTTCATGCGCGTCTTTGCACTGACCTCCGTCCAACACGTTTCATTTAGGGGCATCACCCCTCCAATTCCGGGTGGCTACATCACGTTAGCCACCGTAGACCTCCCTCCCCTCGTCCTGATCTCAGTCTTCCTTATGCCCCTTCTCCTTGTTCCCGCCATTCGAAGGACACTCTCGTCATCTGAACAGCAACTCTGGATTATGGCCTCTGTCGTCTCCCTAGTCTGGATCCTCTTTCTCTCAACATCATCCAAGCAGGCGTGGCGCTACGCCTTGCCGATAGCCCCGCAAATCTACATCATCGCATGCCTCTCGCTGTGCGCGATCGGAAGATCCATAAAGTCCCCAAAGGTGCCCCTGGTGCTGCTCCTCCTCGGACAGGTCAAAGCGGTCTATAGGGCCTATCCGAGTTGGGATCTCTACCAAAGCCCTTTTGCTCCACCACCACAGGTTGCTGCTCAACTCGGAATCTTCCATCCGAGAACGGGACAACGTGAAGCGCTACTCTACCTCATTGCTGAGGCGAAAAAGCGAGGCAAAGAGGTGCGCGTAACGGTCTTCGGAGACGGCAAGCTTCTGGCTCGCGAGAACTCAAGGTGGTTTGGAAGCGATGCGCATTGGGTGAGCTTTGGCTACTACCGAGAGGACAAGGCTCAGTTTTTACTCGTTCAGGGACTTTCTCAAGTGAATGATGATGTGTATCAGAGGTACCTCTCTGAGCCTCCAACTTTTGTAAGTCGAGTTAAAGATGTGACTGTGGCCACCATTTGGGAAGTACACCCTACCGTGCGGTAAAGCTCACCTGCTTGTTGGCAGTAAGGGCTACCCGGCGTGATTTAACCGAAAATCTCAAACCAGCGCGTGAGGGAGTAACGGTATATGTTCCACCTGGAACATTAGAGAATGAGAACCGACCCGTGGACGAGGTAGTTGTCGTTCTTCGATACGACACACCGGTCGATAGCTTCAGCACTATGGCTACCTTACTGACCCCTCTCTGGCGACGTTTCACCGTTCCGGTTATTTTATACAAGCTTTGAGAAGCTACTCCCACGGCAGCTGCCGCGTGAGCGTTTACTATCCCACCACTGACAGTTTTTTTTGAAAGACTTGAGCGAGGCGTTACGGTCGCGAGGATAATTGCTTTGATAAGGTCTGGTTTCGCTGCCGGATTTGCCGCAGCAACAATCGCAGCGATACCCGAAACATGCGGTGCTGCCATGGAGGTTCCATCGATATAATCATACGGAACCCCTTTAATCCCCACCGGAACCGTACTTAGAATCCCCGCACCCGGAGCGGTCACATCAACGGTGGTCGGTCCGTAATTGGAGAACGAAGCGAGAGAGCCTGAAGAGTTCGACGCTGCGACCGCTATCACATTCGGGTTGTCAGTATTTGCGGGAAAACTCGGTGTTTCATCGTTGTTTCGACCATAGTTGTTACCCGCTGCCGCAACTAACAGTATGCCGCGTGAAGCGACCCGCTCCACCGCCCTGTTCAACGCCTCAGAGCGCTCATCCGTTCCGAGCGACATGTTCACAACCGCGATCGGATACCCTTGATCCTTAAGTCGTGAGACGTAATCAAGGGCATTCACTAAGTACGAAAGATAGCCGTTGCCCGAATCATCGAGGCACTTCACGGGTATGAGCTTGGTCTGCCACGCAACCCCTATCACCCCAAGGGCGTTATTGCCGGTCGCAGCAACGATTCCAGAAACATGAGTGCCATGACCGTTTTCATCGGTAGGATCGCTATCGCCCGTGTCAGAGCCAAAATCGTATCCTCGAATATCGTCTATGTATCCATTGCCATCATCGTCGATGCCATTGCTCGCGATCTCTCCGGAGTTTGACCACAAGGAGCCTTGGAGATCCTCATGCAAGAAATCGACCCCGGAATCGACTACCGCAACAAGCTTAGAGACGCTTCCCGCAGAGATATCCCATGCTGCTGGAGCCGCCACTCCGAAGGTTCCAGTCAGACCGTGCTGAAGGGGAAAGGACGTATCGTTCGGTTCAAAGAACGCACGGATCCTCTGGTCAACCTCAATAGACTCAACATCATCCCGAGCCGCCATGGCAGCGCGCTCCTCTGCAGTGAGTGAGACAACGATCGAATTATCGAGGGGTAGAACTCTCTCAGCCCTCACAGATTTGCTAGCGGCAAAAGCCTTGCTTGATAACGTCGAAATGCCTTCGGTCTTGAAACGAACTATGTAGCGCTCACCGTCCGCAGCGTATGAAAGTTGAGAAGCAGCAAAGATGCTCGCCACCGTGCACAGCACCCCTCCTACGATTTTTGCTCTACTCAAGCACACCAGATATCCCACCCTTGAGGGACTACTTCATCCCCGTCCAGACCTACGCGTTGCTTCGCGCTTCCCTACGAGCCTTCAATATTTCGATTACTCCGGGCATAATAGAGATTATGATGATCGCGAGGATAACAAGCTTGAAGTTTTTCTGCACAAGGGGGGTCGAGCCGAAGAAAAAGCCGGCGTACGTGAAAGACGTAACCCACACGAAAGCTCCGGCGACGTTATAAAACGCGAACTTAGGGTACGACATAGTTCCGACACCCGCGAGGAAGGGGGCAAAGGTTCGAACGATCGGCACGAACCGTGCTATGACGATCGTCTTTGAGCCATACTTCTCAAAGAATTTCTGCGTTCTAGCCAAGTACTCCGGTCTAAAGATCTTCGAGTTTTTCTTCTCAAAAACGGCGGGGCCTATTCGGCGCCCTACCACGTAGTTAACAGCGTCCCCTATAACCGCTGC
>JALRCK010000403.1 GCA_023262305.1 Deltaproteobacteria bacterium | reverse complement strand
ACGGAGATGGGGTCGGTTTCTGCAAGTCAGCCATGGGAACGTGGGAAAATCCGATGTTCCTCAACTTAATTGGTGGCAGCATCGGCGTTCAGGCTGGGGTAAAATCAGCTGATATCGTGCTCTACATCACCGGAGAGAAAGCGGCAGATGCGCTCAAGCGCGGAGCCTTTAAGGTTGGCGGCGAGTTGAGTGCTGTGGCCGGAACCTTCGACAAAACGGTCGAGGCGCCTCACGCAGAGGTAATCGCGTACCAACGAAGCGAGGGGCTCTTCTTGGGAGCAAGCCTTGATGGGGTCAACGTATCGCGTGACGACTCAGACGAGCGCGCGTTTTACGGCACTCGCGATGCAAACCTCACAGCGCGTATCCCTGGAGAGCTTGAAAAAGAGGTAAACGAGCTTCGCAACGCACTTCCCCCACACGTTGGATAACACAACTCACCAGAGAGAGAGGGGACCATTCCGGTCCCCTCTCGTACAAACTTTTCACATCTCTCACGGAGCACATCATGAGCATATTTATTTGGACCATCATCGTAGGATTTGTAGTCGGATTAATCGCCCGTGCTCTCGTTCCGGGAAAGGACGAAGCGGGGTTTCTCGTGACCACTGCCCTCGGCGTCGCCGGTGCTATCATAGGCTCCGTGGTCGGGCGAGTTTTGGGCATGTATGGACCACAAGAGCCTGCAAGCCTGATTATGTCAGTGCTCGGAGCAGTCCTGGTGCTCCTAGCGTATCGCCGCTTTTTTGCAAGCACTCGACCCGCTACTCGCTAACCTGCAACGCCCTTCTAATCGATCGGCAACCATCCTCGGACAATCCTTGCTCTCGCGCGATATCGAGGGCAAGGAGTCCGAGCTGCTCATAGAGCGCTGCACACTGCTCTGATGCTCGGGCGATCTCATCACGTTGCGTGGCGACCACATGCCCCTCTCCCCTGGCGATCGGACCCGTAAGCGCGCCTGCCGGTCCGAGTCGCATCACGTTATCAACGGTTCCCCTCACCAGGGGCTCCATCAGGTGCCACGCGAGCTCTTCAGGAACACCTGCCGAAACGTAGAGATCACGCGCCACCTTGAGGAGGGTCACGAGATAGTTGCTCGCAAAGACGTGACCCGCATGACACAACAGCTTCGTCTCAGACGGGATAGAGAACACCTTCCCCCCGACTCGAGAGAAGATCTCTTTCAGGACCACTTGGGCGTTCTCATCGCCCTCGACGCCACAGAAGGTGCCCGTGAAATCCCGCACAGCCATCTCAGTGTTTGCAAAACTTCGAACTGGATGCACACTGGCGACGGAGCATCCACGAGCCCGAAGCGGCGCCAACTCCGCAGAGGAGAGGACCCCGCTGCAATGAAATACCACTGAGGATGAAGAGAACGTGGCCTCCCTCGCAAGCATCTCGACAACCTCTGAGATAGTCTGATCTCCACATGCAACGAGCCACAGATTGCTCGGCGGCATATCAGCTATCCGACCGTGCGCCCCCCCACCCCCGATGGCTTGAACGGCTGCCTTACCTGACTGCAAGGACCTATTGATGACACGGACATCCGCAACGATTCCAGCATCAAGAAACAACTTTGCAACCGCTCGCCCCAGGCGACCGCAACCGACAATATTAAACGTTGAGATCTCCACTCATCTCCTAACGGAAACTGACAAAGAACATCAGGTTTACCGCAAGTGGGAAGACCGCCGCAACAAAGAGGAGAATTTGAGAAACTCCCCCACTAAAGTAGCGCGCCAAAAGCGCATTTCCGGCTGGATTGGGGGCATTTGCCACGATCGTGAGACCTCCCGCGGCGACTGCACCCGAAACTATCAGATACCGTAATTGGTCGGAGAAGTGCGGCACGAGCGAGGCAAGGTAGGTGATAGCAGCGTTGTCATTAAATGCCGAAAGGGCTACCGAACTGAGAAGGAGCGAACCCTCCCCAAGCCTTGTGAGTATTGGCTCGATCCACCACGTCTGCAAAGTTCCATGCACCACCAGACCCGCCAGAAAAAAACCTACCATCAGGGGCATGCGAAGGGAGATCGCACGTTGGTGATGTCGCGTTGCGTCGACAAAAGCGAGAAAGAACAAAAAACCACCTATCACCAAGGGGGGACTCTGCGAGTTGCAAACCGTCCACACCAGAAACAGAAGATTGCCAACCATCACGGTCCAAGGCACACCTTTCTCAAGCACGGGGTGCGTTGCCTCAAACGATGAGACTCGCTTCGTCAGCGCTCGGAACTCGCTTCGAAAGAGAAAAAGATACGCAAGCGTCGAGAAGCAGATCGCTCCAAATGCCTTCCACCCAAACGTTGCGAACATGTACGGAGTATCCCAGCCCCAGCGCGATGCCACCATCACCACCGGAGGAGCTGCAAAATGCGTAAGAACTCCCCCGACAGAGATATTGGTGAAGAGGAGTCCGACGGTCGCATACGCAAGTTTCTTGGAGGGACGATACCGGTAGAAGTGCTGTCCCAAGAGCAAGGCACAGATGGTCATAGCAGCAGGCTCCGTGATGATTGAGCCGAACGCGGTGCCCGCGATGAGAATGGTCGCCCACCACGCCGCCGGCGAGCCCCCGACCAGACGCGCGATCGACGAGAGCATCCTCTCCGCACCATAGAGGATCGGTTGCGACGAGGCGATCGCCATCATCACCACAACGAAGACCGCTTCGTTGAAGTGCACGGAGCTCTCCAACATATCCTTGGTCACATACCACCCCTTAGACACCGAGATGGCGATCAACAACGGCACTATCCACAGACCGAATACCGCCTCAAGCTCACCAAGATAGTGAAGCACAATCGTAGAGAAACGAAGAGGCTCAGCTCCGTCCTCCCCATCTCGTGCTTGCTCCAACCACTCTAGGTGCTGGCGCTCCTCCCTCCTCTTGGCGCGCCGCAAAATCCATGAAGCGCTAAAGGTGTGAACTATTGCGCACAGAAATATAACGGTGGCAAACAGGTTAAGCGGTTCCACCCCCACACGATGCGCGAGC
>JALRCK010000402.1 GCA_023262305.1 Deltaproteobacteria bacterium | reverse complement strand
CGAACCAACTTCCTGAGACATTTACGACACTCTTTACCTCCTCTCCTACATTCACGTACTCATGTAACGTGCAGTGCGTTCTAGAATATTGCGGCGATGGCGTTGTCAACGGCAACGAGGACTGCGACGGTATCGCGCTCAAGCCCGGATTCCCTGCAGGAGCAACGTGCAAGCAGAGCACGTGCAAGGTTGAATACTGCAATGATGGCACTATTTCAGGGGATGAGGACTGTGACGGTGCCTTAATGAAGCCGGGATTCCCACAAGACGCAACGTGTAACCCGACTAGCTGCAAAGCCGAGTATTGTGGCGATGGTGCTCTACAGGTCGACAAAGAGGAATGTGACGGCACCTTAATGAAGCCCGGATTCCCACAAGGCGCAACGTGCAACCAGACGACCTGCAAGGTAAACGTTGTCAATTCGTGTAACAACTGGCCCCCTCCATCTCCCGATCTGGAATGCAAGGCAGACGAGGATTGTTGGGCAGCGGAACCGGACAAAAATCTCTGCGAGGACTGCTGGGAGTGTAATTGCGAAGGCAAGGATTCGCTCGGGAAATGCCCAGGCACCACAGGCTCCTGCAAAGTAATGAGTGCTCCTCATACCGTAGACCCTCAGAAAGAATGCCCTCAGCAATTAGCGATAGCAGATGGTCAAGTTACGGAGGGCGCAGTCTGCATTCAGACGAAGAGCGTTCCATCATGCAACCCGAGTTCGGGATGCGTGCCAGGTGAAGTAACGACATCTACCATTGATTGCTGTAAGGGATTATCCGGAGCCGCGCTTCAAGAGTGCACACGTTGTACGAAATGTCAGTTTGTCCAGCCGGACGCTCTGTATGCGAACCCGCTCTTCCAAGAAACCTTAACGGATCCTACGTATGACTTCCTCAGGAATACTGATTGGAATCAGTCCGCCGCGGGAGGTGCACTCGTGCCATCATGCGTCAAGGATCCTGACTGCGGTGGTCCGCCACCGCCACCACCACCTTCAACCGAGCTTTTACCTCCGCCACCTCCACCACCACCTGGACCAGGAGTCGATTGTTCAGACCACAGAATTAGCGCCTGCGTACGAAATGCTCCGTACAGGGTAGATTGTTCATCGGGGTGCTGTAAGAACACCGCTGATGGTCCATGCGTTGTATGTCAGATGGCGGTGAATTGCCCGGAATCCCTAACAGAAGGCAAGTGTGTATTCGTGTGTCCAAAGGGAGCAACACCTCGAGTAAAAACGGGTTGCTTCAGTGAGGATACTCAGATACTAACTCCCTCTGGATACGTATTGATCTCCAAGCTGCTGCATGGGGACTTCGTGATCGATCCCTCAACTGGATCAGCTGTTGAGATCACCGAACTGGTGGTCGGTCCGGAGCAAGAGGCTCTCTATCAGATCACCACAGCACGTGGCGCATCGCTCCGTGTAACGGTGTACCACCCGATGCCACTGGCTTCGGGAGAAATAGTCACCGCCTCGAAGGTACACGTAGGAGATGTGCTCAAGCTTGGACCCGATGGAACCCCAGATCAGATCGTTCGTGTAGAGCGTAACGGAGGAAATGGGGAGTCGGTATGGAACCTTGCTGTTGCGCGAACCACCGCCGGGAATGCTGGTTATGTGGTTGCTGATGGTATTATAACGGGGGACCTTATCCATCAGCGCGGACTTCAAGAGGAGAGCCCGAAGAAGTAGTCTACGAGGAGATCGCCGTCTCGCTACATCGGAGCAGAGGCGTGAGTGTCGTGCTTTACAGGGACCTTTATATGAGGCTCTTCATTCTAGTCTTATCGCTGTGTTGTGTGATCACTCGGTGCCTTGCAGCTGATTTGCCGAATGGTTTTCGCCAGCTCTCTGGGGTCAAGGAGCAGTCCGCCGGGAAATGTTCAGTGTCGATCACGCTTGAGAGCCCCGCTGCTAACCACATCGCCGATGCTGATATCATTCAGGCCGAGTTTAAAGGGGATAAGATGCAGCCCCTGGTAATCTCTATTGAGCCGTTGCTCCATGTGGGTCGCTCCCCGTCGGTCTTGAATCAGAGAGAATACATCACCCTTAACGATTTCAAAGAGAACAAAACCCTCCACCTACAGTTTGAATGCGACGCTTCTCCTGACAAAGTTGCCGCCTACGGTGTGTTCCTCTGCACGATATCTAAATTCGATAGTAGCGCTCAACGGTGTGCAGATGCGTACGCCGTTGATATGGGGCGGCGAAGCCAAGATGTTCGTGTCGCTGCGCTGAGCACCTCGGTTGATCTGCCTGATCGACTATTCCTGTTAAAAGAGGGTGCGCCCGAGCTTGGAGGTAGCAAGACATATTTCTTCGGGGCTCTATTCCGTGATGCCACCGGTACCTTTTATCTCCCCCCTGATTTTGCTTATCAGGATGCCCCAGATGCAGTGAGGAAGTTTCTGAGCGCAAACAAGACGGACTCAAACCTTATTGAGAGAATTATATTTAAAGGGGGCGAGCTTGAACGGGTGCTCGGGTCATATCCACTTGCTCTTCCGGAGAACGGAAGCAGCCTCATCATGCAGCTACCACACTCTCAATGAGGCACAAGTTGCGTCGTAACCACGCTATGAGAACGTGTAATGTTGATTAGAAACCTATCGCTCCTCATCGTTCTCTTCACCCCGTTTCTGCTTCGACACAACGTGCTCACCAAGAGCCTGTATTTCGTCGGGGGCACGAATCCTGCGATTGAGCGCACCATTCAACGTCGCGACGGTGCCTTTCAAAGGGAACGGGTGTGGTATTCGGTGGCTGTGAGGACTCTTGACTCCATGCAGCTGATCTCGGCTCCGGCACGGTGCTCTGATCCCTTTGCTCGATGCGACGCTCACGTTACACTCTCTTTCTCCTCGCTCTCCACTCTTCAGCTCAGAGTCGCGGCGATCACTGACAGCCACCAAGAGCTCAGGTTTTTTGAGTGTGTGCGCGTAACCTCTAGCGACACAGCGAAACTTAGCTGCAGCGCGGAGATTCCACCTGGCACCGCTGTGC
>JALRCK010000401.1 GCA_023262305.1 Deltaproteobacteria bacterium | reverse complement strand
GCCAAGCCTCGACTAAGCTTTAAGCGAAGTCGGGTCCGGTTTTTTCGTCGTCTCCGCCTCGTTTCGTCAAAACTCTCAAAATAATCAATACGTAACCTTCTTTCACCACCCGCTTAACAAAATGGGAATGCTACCCTTGTTTTTGCGAGGTTGACCGCGACTCGTTGTGGAGAAGAGCTGGCGTCCCGTCTTTACCCCTCTGATATAGAACCACAGGCTGGAAGCCTGTCGGACAGTTGAGGACGGACACAGATCTTCCGCATATCGCAGCGCGGCATTCATTCCCTGGCGAGACATGTTGTTCGCTCTTACGTCAAAGCGCACGGGACGCGGCCACGGTCCCTTCATTTCAGCAATCGGCTTGCTCGCGCTCCAGTGCCGTGTCTTGTCATCGCTTTTTAAACGCCCAAATCAGTGAGCCAAGAGTCGAGTTTAGCAAGTTGCTCGATATCGAACTCTGCGTTACGCCTGATAGTTAATCGGCCCTTCGCAGTTTCCCAGTTTTCAAGGAACTTCCGTTTGGTGACTAAAAGGTAGGCGTATTCATCGCTGGGTTCTCCTTCGAGAATCGTGAGGAGTATGTCAGCCAGTATTTTGGAATGTGCCAATGCAGACAGTGGCGACAACAATTCCTTGTCGGCCCCCCCACCTTTGAAGCGCTCTCGAAGCGAAGCGAGGGATCGCTCAACACCAACCTGGAGTTCGCATACCAACGAACGAAGTTCTGTTACTAATTCAGGCGACCGCTCCCCTTCGAACAATCGCTGTACTAACGGATTAAGCCGAGCAACGAGGTCTGCAAAGAAACTGGGTGAGTGTTTATCATGCGGATTCAATACGGGAGTAGCCCTTGATTTATGTTGAACTTGCATGCGTCATTACCTTGGCAAATAGTCGATGGGAGCGATAACGGGTCTCCGATGCGCGAACTACTATACTTTCACTACTCTGTCACCTCAACGGCTTCGTTTCGAATTCGGAACAGGTGAAAGCTCGACACGATATCCCAACATGCTTGTGTTTATCAGTTGCGGCCCCTCTCCCCTCGAAGCCGAAATCACAAGTCTCACGCAGAGATTGACCAACACAATGTAATCTGATTGGTCGTTATACGAAGATTTGAATAGCCTTTAAAAAAAACTACCGTTTCCGTCATCGCATCGTCAAAGGACTGAGAGGCTCCTGGCAGACGCCACAGCCGAAGCCCATCCGCGACGGCTGAATCAAAAAGGTGGTCAAGACAAACTGATATGGCACTCCCTGCTGCCTAGCGAGATTCGCTAACCGGTTAGTAAGCGCGCGCTTCCTCGGACTACTCACGCCTCAAAAAGCATCGTGCGAGCTACAGAATAATTAAGGATGAGACACATCCTCCGGATACAAGCGAGGAAACCACACTGATACAACTTCGTGCGGAATATGTAGCTTTAGTGGGGCACGCACGGATTCGGCAGTGACAAGCTCAAGCTCAATCAGCCTAGAAACAACGCTCCTAGCCTGTCGCTCTTTGTACCCGGTTACTTCTGTCACTTTCGCCCGCGGTAGAGCTCCCAGGAGAATTACCTCGCGCAAGACTTCGAACGATCCCTTGGGCATTACCTTGCGCTCCACCTGCTCTGCGCAATACCGGCGCACGCGATCAAGCAACCCAGATGGCTCAAGGATCTGGGTCATGAATCGAACCTGATCGATGCACACCGTCAGAAAGAACTCACAGAACTCTATCAACCCACGCTGACTTAAACTTCCCCTGCCGTCCGTGTCGCCCTCTCTCCAACTGTCCGCATCCGCTAGCCGTGCTTTATACTCAGAGACATTACGAGCAAGCCCGCGAGAAACAGACCAAAGGGCGTTTCCGACTCCCAGACTCTTGAGAAATGCGTGGCTAAAAAGCCTCGCGACTCGTCCGTTACCATCAAGGAAGGGATGAATCCACAGGAGCCTATGATGTGAGGCCGCGACAGCGACGATCTGCATCACCCGTGAGAGACCATCCACTCGGTAACGATCCTCAAACAACCGCATGAAGCCGTCTAGCTCAGACGCCACCGGAGCGAGGTGTGAACCAACAAGCACATCGCTTCTTCGAAACTCTCCCGGTACAACCGCCTCCTCCTTGCCGGTTTTTGAGTCTCGGCTCTTCAACAACTCAGCCGGCAATCGACTACAGAACTCCCGGTGCAGCCAAAGAATGTACTCTGCACGCGGAATCCCGAGCGCACTCGGCGCCTGGGAATCGATCATCGCCTGCACCTCAATGTGGGCGAACGCCTCAAGTTGCAAGTCGCGCTTGTGGGTCTCGCTTGAGTAATCCCCCTTAAGCGCTCGTTCAATATCAACGGGGTGTGTTTGATGCCCCTCTATCAAATTGCTGTAGTAGCAGTTCATGGAACGAACGAGTGTTGAAACCGCGCAGACGGTCTCTTCGGATAGCTTTCCGGCTAAAGCGGCCGCTACTGATGCAAGCTCTACCGCTAAGTCTTCAAGCACCCGCGTACCCTCGGGAGGTAGTAAGGGTTCCATGAGACGGGGATTTTCCAATCGTTCCATAGGAATGCGCAGGTTTAGCAAGCGGCAGTATTGCCGCTTAACAGGCCCAGTATTTCGAGGCTACATCAACAACTTAAGCAAATCAATGCCGAAATAATTGCCGTTAATTTTGCCGCTTTGCACGGACGACTAAGGAACCCCTACTTGTGAGTAAGGCGCTACCCATATTCCGGGCCCCGCACTACTTCTGCGCATATAGCGACTTATCACTTTTGTGCGAGGCTTATGGTCTCAGCACTCATTCTGAGGCTTGAGGCGTTCCGCTTGAGTCTTACCCTCGGCCTGACTTCGACGAGCGCCCGACCGAGCTCGCGCCGAGGTCTCAGTCGAGTCGAGCTCGGATCGGAGGCTGGCTTTCGTTTCTCAAGTCCCCGTTTATATTCGTCTCGTCCTTGAAATTCACCGATGGCCCCGGAGCTTGTCGTCTCTCGTTGGAGCGAGTACTCCACGCTATTATTTCACGGTCCTCAAACTGGATCGTAACAC
>JALRCK010000400.1 GCA_023262305.1 Deltaproteobacteria bacterium | reverse complement strand
AAGGGCAAAGGTGGCCGGTTCCGTCAGAACCTCCTTGGAAAGCGTGTAGACTACTCAGGCCGTTCGGTAATCGTCGTAGGGCCAGAGCTTCGTCTTCACCAGTGCGGTCTTCCAAAGAAGATGGCGCTCGAGCTCTTCAAGCCCTTCATCTATAACAAACTCGAGGAGCGTGGTTATGTAACTACGATCAAGAGTGCCAAGAAGATGGTAGAGAAGGAGAAGCCAGTTGTTTGGGATATCCTCGATGAGGTTATTCGCGAGCATCCAGTTCTCCTCAACCGAGCTCCGACGCTCCACCGGCTTGGTATTCAAGCGTTCGAGCCGATCCTCATCGAAGGAAAAGCTATTCAGCTTCACCCTCTCGTTTGTACAGCGTTCAACGCTGACTTCGACGGTGACCAGATGGCCGTTCACGTTCCTCTCTCTGTAGAGGCGCAGGTTGAGTCTCGCGTACTCATGATGTCGACTAACAACATCTTGAGCCCAGCGAACGGCAAGCCGATCATCGTACCATCTCAGGATATCGTTCTTGGATTGTACTACATGACTCGCGAGCGTCCGTTTGCGTACGGTGAGAACCGCGCATACTCAAACGCAGATGAGGTATGGCTTGCATGGCAGTCAGGTGAGACCCACCTTCAGGCTAAGATCAAGGTTCGTATCGATGGTAAGTTGGAGACAACAACCGTTGGTCGCACGCTCTTGTACTACCTCTGCCCGAAGGTGCTTCCATTCGCCAACTTTAATAAGGTGATGAAGAAGAAGGAGATCTCAGGACTCATCGACGATTGCTTCCGTGTTGCTGGTAACAAAGCAACGGTTCTTCTCGCCGACAAGCTCAAGGACAACGGATACTACTTCGCGACCATTTCCGGTATCTCCATCGGAGTCCAGGATATGGTTATTCCAGACGCCAAGAAGCCTCTTCTCGCGGATGCAGACGAGAAGGTGAGCGAGATCGATAGCCAATATCGTGAAGGTCTCGTTACGGCGGGAGAGCGATACAACAAGGTCATCGACATCTGGTCAGATGTAGGAGACCGGATTGCTGAAGACATGATGGAGACCATCTCGTCGACCGAGTTCAAGGACCCGGTGACTGGGGAGACCAAGCGTGGACCTTCGTTCAACCCGATCTTCATCATGGCTGACTCAGGCGCGCGTGGATCGAGCCAACAGATTCGTCAGCTTGGTGGAATGCGAGGACTGATGGCTAAGCCAGACGGTTCAATCATTGAGCAGCCAATCAAAGCTAACCTTCGTGAGGGATTAACGGTACTTCAGTATTTCGTATCAACCCACGGAGCTCGTAAGGGTCTTGCGGATACCGCTCTTAAAACAGCGAATTCCGGATACCTTACCCGTAAGCTTGTGGACGTTGCACAAGATACGATCATCTCCGAGTACGATTGCGGAACCGCAGAGGGATTGGACATCTCTGCTCTCATCGAGGGTGGAGAGGAGATCGAGTCGCTCACAAACCGAATCCTCGGTCGCGTAGCAGCTGAGGACGTTAGAGATCCTATATCGAATGAGATTCTGGTAAATCGCAACCAGATGATCGACGAGGAGCTTGCATCGAAGGTATCAGCAGCGGGTATTGACACCGTTTTGATCCGGTCGGTACTTACCTGCGAGTCTCAACGGGGTGTGTGCACGTTGTGCTACGGTCGAGATCTCGCCCGAGGACACTTAGTGAACATCGGAGAGGCAGTAGGAGTTATCGCGGCACAATCCATCGGAGAGCCGGGAACACAGCTCACGATGAGAACGTTCCACATCGGAGGCGCAGCTCTTGGACGAGCTGAGTCGACCTCGTTAGAGGCTCGATACGCCGGAGCTATCAAGCTCGAAGGTGCTCGTCTTGCTCGTCGACGTGACGGTTCGTCAGTTGTGATGAGTCGTAAGGCTGAGATCCTTATCGTTGATAAGGCTGACGGCCGTGAGCGTGAGCGTCATCCTCTCGTATACGGAGCCCGCCTCAAGGTTGAGGAGGGATCCGAGGTTAAGCCAGGTGCATTGCTCACCGAGTGGGATCCGTTCACGATTCCGATCTTGAGCGACCTTGCAGGGCGTGTTGAGTGGGTAGACGTCTCCGAATCGACGATGGAGGAGCGCACTGATGAGCGCACCGGATTCGTAGAGCGAGAAATCGTTCAGGCTAAGGATAAGAGCAGCGATCTCCGTCCACGAATCGTGGTTCATGGGGAGAGCGGTGAGACCCGAGTGTACAACCTCCCAGTGGGCGTTCGTCTCGTAGTTGAGCACAACTCGGACATCGACGCGGGTGACGTCATCGCGAAGAGAGAGCGAGCTACAACGAAGACGAAGGACATCACCGGAGGTCTTCCTCGAGTAGTGGAGCTCTTCGAGGCACGTAAGCCAAAGGATCCAGCTGTTGTCAGCGACGTTGATGGCGTTGTTGATTTCGGAGAGGATTCTCGTGGTAAGCGAAAGATCGTTGTGACTCCAGACTTCGGCGATCCTCGTGAGTACCTAGTGGCTAAGACTAAGCACGTAGCGGTTCAGAAGGGTGATCGCGTCAAGGCAGGTGAGGTTCTCACTGACGGTGCTGTTAACCCACACGATATCCTCCGCATCGAGGGAACTCGAGCGCTTGCTGGATACCTTGTGAATGAGGTTCAGGAGATCTACCGACTCCAGGGCGTTCGCATCAACGACAAGCACATTGAAGTGATCGTTCGGCAGATGCTCAAGCGAGTTAAGATCAGTGAGTTCGGAGATAGCTCCTTCCTCGTTGGCGACAACGTTGAGCGCTTGCGAGTGCTTGAGGAGAACCAGAAGGTTGTGGCTAATGGCGGCAAAGCCGCAAACTACGAGCCACTCCTCCTCGGTATTACCAAGGCAGCGCTCTCTACAGACTCGTTCATCTCTGCAGCGAGCTTCCAGGAGACCACAAAGGTTCTTACTGAGGCAGCAGTCGCAGGCAAGACCGACCATCTGCGTGGCTTGAAGGAGAACGTGATCATGGGGCGCTTGATACCAGCTGGTTCTGGTGTTGAGGCTTATGCTTCTCGTC
>JALRCK010000003.1 GCA_023262305.1 Deltaproteobacteria bacterium | reverse complement strand
AACTACGATCGATTTCTCGAAAAGGTGCGGCAATCCGGCGCGCTCAAGATAGGGGTGTGTTGGTCAATGCAAGTTGTCCCTGAGGTTCCTACTGATCCTCATGACATACACGTTGATTGGATCTGTCACGAAGATGACGCAATCAAGATAAGTTGAATTTTCTATAAGGGATGTATGGCGAAGTATCCGAAGAAGCAAAGTGGGTCGTTGAGGGTGATATTTCTCGGTGATGTCGTGGGTCGACCGGGACGAGAGGTAGTAACTCGTCGGCTCCGGGAGCTGAAGGCAAGCTCGTCAGCTGACCTTGCCATAGTGAATGGTGAGAACGCGGCGGGGGGAGCGGGAATTGATGCAGGCACAGCGCTCGAGATTAAGAGTGCCGGCGCAGATGTCGTGACCCTCGGGGATCACGCCTTCCAACGAAAAGGGGTTGTAGACTTTTTACAGAAGAATAGCGATTGGTGTATCCGCCCATACAACCTCCCTGAGGCTACCACGCCGGGCAAGGGGCACTGCGTGTGGAGATCCAAGGACGGAGTTATCGTGCACATCATGAACTTTATGGGTCGCGTTTTTATGGGGGGCTCGATCGATTGCCCCTTTCGCGGGATCGATAAGTTGCTTGGTGAGATATCATCGGACGGACCTGCGCTCACAATCTGTGATATGCACGCCGAGGCAACCTCTGAGAAGTGGGCGATGGGGCGTCATACCGATGGACGACTCTCGCTCCTCGTTGGCACTCATACCCATGTGCAAACGTCAGACGCGCAGATTCTTCCGGGGGGAACGGGCTTCATCACTGACCTCGGAATGACCGGATCGCAGACCGGTGTGATCGGCATGGACTCATCCGTCGCGCTGCGTCGATTCCTCTCGCCCACACCGGCGCCCTACCAGATCGCCGAGGGCGAGGGGATTGCGCATGGCATCATTGCGGACCTCGACAGAGAAAGTGGTAAGACCGTTTGGATCGAGCTGTTGCGAGAGGAGTAATCCGCGTTAGGTTTGATTGCGGGAGAGGTTGCTCATCGGATTCCCGCCCACTTATCGGCCGCGCTTGTTTTGCCCAATAGAACGAAAGTATCTTTGCTGATCAAGCGTAACCAAGCGCGCACCTTCCGCATCCTACCCCAGTTGAGTAGTCAAAGCTTTCGAGAGAGCTCACGGACATGAGGGCTCCGAGCGGAAGGTGTTAGTCGTTTTATCACACGGATGTAACACATTTCTGGGGTAGGGATCGCCCTACTTCATTTCGTAAGGTTACGAACTATGATCACAACTCGTCGTCTGTTCCTCGCGGCACTGACCTGCTTCGCGTTCAACTCCACCGCGTTATTCGCGCAGGACATCCTTCCGATGGATCACACCGATTCCGATTACCATCCATCACCCCGATACCGCGAGTCAGAGTCTCATCCCTTGCGAATCGTTGCGTACGCACTGCACCCGATCGGATGGGTTGCTCGCGAGTTGATCTTCCGACCGCTGAGCTACTTCGCCTCGTCAACTCCAGAGACGCGCGCGATTATGGGCTATCGAGAGCCGTTTGATTTCCGTCAACCGTCATGCTTCTCAGCCAATCAGGACGCCCCGGATTGTCATCGAATCAGACCCTTCGACTACAACGCCAACGTGGGGAAGATCGTTGAAGGGTCGAGCGGCAGTGGAGAGCGGCAAGCACTCTACTTTCCAGACACAAACTTCGATTTCGACAAGCGAACGCTCAACGCCGCTGGTAAGGAGAAGGCAGCTCAAGCCGCCGAGATCCTGAAACGTGAGGGGTACCTCAAGGTCGTTCTTGAGGGCAACACCGACTCTCGCGGCAGCGAGGCATACAACCATCGGCTCGGGCTCGATCGTGCTGAGGCCGTGAAGAGAGAGCTTGTTGCTCAAGGAATACCGGTCGACACCCTCTCAACGGTCAGTTTCGGAGAGACTCGCCCTCTCTTCACTGAAAAAGAGGAGTGGGCATACGCAGCGAATCGGCGAGTGCACGTGCGGGTGGAAGAGCCTGCTGTTGCTGCCGCTGAGCCTGTGAAGCCTGAAGCTGTGAAGGTAGCTCCAAAGGTTGAGGCTGCTCCCGAAAAGAAAGCTGCACCAAAAGCTAAGAAGAGTGCTGCAAAGGTCAAGAAGGCTCAGCCGCAACAAGACGCTGTAGCTTCAGCTCCTGTAGCTCCGGCCGCGCCAGTAGCTCCCGCACCGGCTGCAGTAGCTCCAGCGGCACCGGCAGCTCCGGTCTCACCAAAAGCTGCACTACCGTCGGCTCCACAGGGGGCACAACCTGCTGGGCAGGTTCAATAGCTTCAATCGCTCAGTGCTGAGTTAGTTATTGGCGGCTTTATTGACAACAATAGTGCCACTACCGGAGGCGATGTCCTGATTCGAAGGGAGGGCAGGGAGAGTTTCTGAGCTTCCCAATCCGAGCCAATCAAGAAGGCTTCGCAGAGTCGACGTTCGTTTCTGTTGAATGCCGATGAGCTGCCTGAGAGCCTGGGTCTCTGAGAGAAGGAGCACTTGATCTCGGTCACCCTTCTCTTCAAGCTTCTCAACACGAGTCTTCAGCCAATCCCTTTGAGAGCGCAGATCCTTAATCTCAGAATCCTTCATGTCGAGGATCCTTTCTTGCAACGCGACGAGGTTCTTTAGTCGACTAATCTCCTCACCCGCGCTGCTTGAGTTCGTTGGAGGAGTAGGGGGCGGAAAAGCCTCTGTGAAAGCCTCTGTGGAAGCCTCTGTCGAGACCTTCTCCACCAACGGAGTGGTCTGTGCGGGTGTATAGTAGGTAGTCGCGTCACGAGAGCAGCTTGGACCGATATCCTCTTCAGCGTCGGTCCCTTGCAGGGGAGGAGTCTGTGAAGTAGCGGGCTCTTGAAATGAACCGAAGATCTCGTGCAGCTGCTGAACCGAGTAGAGACGACTTCCATCGCTCTTCAACTGGATTGAGAGGTATCCCGCCTCACTGAAGCGCTGCAACGTGCGCGCCGAAACTCCAGCTTGTTTGACCGCCTCACATTCCGAGATCGTACCCTCTACTCCCATGTCTCTTCTCTCCTCTCCTTTTAGAAAATCCTAACTACAGATAATCCATCGCTCGAACCTCGAGGATCGAGGTTGAACCAGGGGTCTTTGTGGACCGACCGCCTGTCACCACGGCACGAGAGCCGTTTGGAAGCTTCAATCGAGCTTGAACCACCTTGAGGCTGCTCTCGATCTCGAACTCATGGCTCTCGCCCGAGTCAAAGAAGATCGGGCGCACTCCCCAGTAGAGCGCCATGCGGCGCAGGGCGGTCTCTTTTCGTGAGAGTCCGTAGAGTGGTTGGTGCGGACGGTACTTTCCGATCAGCCGCGCTGAATTACCAGTTTCGGTGCATGCAATAATCGCGGCAGCTTTTGTCTTGATGGATGCAGCGCATGCAGCATACGCGATTGCATCAGGAACCGTTTGGCTATCGGCGTCACGCAGGCGTAACTTGTACTCCTGGAACTCAAAGGTCTGCTCAGCGGCGAGGGCAACCCGGCTGAGGTAGCGCACGCACTCTTGCGGGTGCTCGCCGATTGCAGTCTCGTCCGAGAGCATAACGGCATCGGCACCGCTCATAACGGCGGCTGCTATATCCGAGACCTCTGCTCGAGTTGGGCGGATAGCTGTGATCATCGAGTGCATCATCTGAGTAGCCACGATCACGGGAACGCCCCGGTAGTTAGACTCCTCAATCAGTTTTTTCTGGAGCATGGGAAGCTGCTCAAGGGGAACCTCAAGCCCGAGGTCTCCACGAGCAACCATCAAACCGTCCGCAGCGTCGATAATCTCGTTGATGTTCTCGAGGGCGGCGCGGCGCTCTATCTTGGCGATGATGCCAGCAGCTGAGCCCTTGGCATTGATGACTTTGCGCAGCTCGTTGATGTCGTGCGCGCTCCTCACGAACGAGATCGCCACGTAGTCAACTCCGTTCGCGATGCCCCACTCGAGGTCGGCGAAGTCCTTCTTCGTTGTGGCAGGGAGATCGACGTCGCTGTCCGGGAATGCGATGCCGACGCGAGATCGGATACGACCACCCTTAGCCACTCGGCACATGACGTGGTCTGTGTTCACCTTCTCGGCTGTCAGCTCAAGGATTCCATCCGCGAGCAACACGCGGTGTCCCGCCTTGAGGGTTGTCATCGGATTGACCGTCTCAACGAATATCGCCTTGGCGTTCGATAGGTTCGACTTATCCTGTGAGAAGCGGAGTTCAATCGGGTCGCCATCGGCGATAGGGCAGTAGTCGCCCTCTACATTTGAGATTCGGATCTTGGGACCAGAGAGGTCTTGCAAAATCGCTATCCAGGCGCCCATTTCAGCTGAAACTTTCCGGACATCCTTGAGAACAGCGAGGTGCTCCTCGTGGCTTCCGTGCGAAAAGTTAAGGCGGAATACATTAGCTCCAGCTTCGATAAGGCTTCGGATCTTCTCTGGACCCCGCGAGGATGGACCTAGCGTGGCGATGATCTTCGTGCGGCGGTCGCTTGAGACCTGATCGGTTGTTGGACCCTGTCCTGACCATAAATTAGACGTCATTGACTCAAGACTCATGATGTACCTCATAAAATAACGAGCGCTCCGAAGCTGTTACTGGGACTAAGGGGAAGTCCGGTTTAGCGTCTGATGGAGAGACCTTTCGGGCAACTCGAGTCGAGAGAATAAGCCTGTAGGGGGTATTTTACAAGGTAGAGAGATCTCGACTAACTGGCTTGAATGAGGTCAAAAATATCTCGTTCGGGAGGTCTGTAGAGTTCGATGCTGTCGGCAAGGGAAACGGGGATGAGTCCGTGGTCTTGCATCGCCCCAGAACGAGTGCGCTGGGTGCCTCGACAAACCGAGTGAGCGCCGAGGTGGGTTGCTCGGTAGGCCGGTCGGGTCGTCAGGTGCGCGCGGGGTGTGCAGAGCCCTGCTGAGGCAGGAAGCTCGCTTTCTCCGCGACCTTTAGGGCTCGCAGAACCTGCTCAGGGGTTGCGGCGTTCTCACCGAGAAGCATGAGGAGCTCCTCAGCCAGGGAGGTTCCTTGGAGGGAGGGTGCATCGGTTGAGAACGTGTACTCGATGCCGTGCTCATCAAGGGTTCGCAGGATCTTGCCATACTCCTCGACGTCTTTTACGGCTCCCGTGAGGAGGTTTGATTTAACGCACAGCTCGCACACGATCTGACGCTCTTTGAGGATCTTTATCCCGCGATCATCCTTTCTTTCCCAAAAGGCTCGGACTGCTGCAATCGGATGCCCAACGCGGGTAGGCTTGAGGGTTTCGATCGTTTTTACGAAGGTCTCAACGTCAACGTGGTGGGTCTCTCCCACATGAACGGTGCGACCAAGACCCGGACCAGCCTCCTCAAAAACAAGCCGCATCTCCTCAAGTTTGCGTGGGTTGGAGAGGGGATTCACGGATTCGTTGCCCGCGAGATCGATGCCGATAATTTTGTTGGTCTTCTCACGCCACATGCGCGTTTTGCGGGCAAGTGCCATGTTCGCCTCAAAGGTGAGGTCCCGACCAAAGCAGAAGATGTGACCGACCTGAATCTGACCACGGAATCCGATCTCGACCTCTTCGACCGCGTTCACCGCAGACTTAATAACGCGGTCCATGTCGTAGAGACCCGCGTGGCTCCCCTTAAGGAATACCGCTCCGGTTCTCTTGAGGGGATTCCACCGCAATTCAAAGCGTCGTATCGCGAAGAGGCTCTCAGGTGAGCCGCCTTCGCCGCCGGGACCGACCTTGACCATTCCACCTGTTCGGTAGGCGCGATGCACTGCGATGATAATACTCTCTCGAACTGAGGCGGGCCCGGACTGGATCAGTTCAATCTTGTCGTAGACCTCAAGGTATGAATCGAGATCTTTTACCTTGCCGTCTTGGATCTTCAGAATGTTGATGAAGTCCTCGTAGCCCGAGCCGATCCCCCGGATTCCACGGTCTATCGCTATCTCCCAGAGCCGGTACAGCGGCACGGAGCCCCCCAAGTGCACATGGAGCTCGGTGACATTCTTCGGCCATGTCATGTTGAGCCGTTTGAGGAGGGCGTCCGTTTCAACCGCTGAGCGGGTGGTGTTTGAGGGGGAGGAGGAGCTTGGTGGAACCGTCATGGTGGTCCTTTACTACGAAAAAAAGTGAAGTGGCAATGAGCCTAAGCGCATCGCGGGGGTAGGGATGAATCATCTTATTAGTCGAGCCCTTTGCGCCAAGGTATGGCCGGAATCGGTCCAAGTACCTGGAGGGGCGTTAAGTTAACCAGCGTTTGTGCGCTCACGGCAGGATACCATGGCTACCCAAGATTCATCTTCAGGCGAACATAACCAGCAATACCTTAGCAAGCGGGTCATGATAAATGGTCAGTTTGTGACGCTCTACAGTGTCAACGGTCAGACCTGGCTCTCATCCCCAGAAGATATCCCCGACACGATGGCTCGCCTCGACAATACCCGCATCTCCCTTACCGACGAAAAGGAGGGAGAGAAGGACGAAAAATCTGCCAAGGATAAGGACCAGAAGGGCGAGAAGGGAGAAAAGGGTGCCAAAGAGGAAAAGGTAGTAGCTCCACCTCCTAAGGCTCCAGGCTCTCAGTATCGTATGAAGGGACCCAAACCGCGACCGATCTTACGTCAAGGTGGCAAGGTTGTTGAGGGGACTCCAATCGAGCCGGTTTCGGCCTCCTCCGTTAATATCAAAGGAGCGATGGACACAGCCCTTCCGCAGGTAAAGTTGTCACCCATGGAGCAGGGTATTCGACGTGGAAAGATCGTTGCGCCGATTGCGCAACGTCGTCCAGGCAAGCCCAAGGTTGTTCCACCGCCGAAGAAGGTTGCTCCACCTCCTGCGAAGGGCGCCGCCATTATGAAGGGGAAAGCTCCTGTTGCTCCTCCTCAGAAGCTGGCGAAGGGCCTCAAGGTACCTCCGAAGGGGCTTGAAAAGGCGAAGAAAGCACCACTCCCAGCGAAGACCTCCTCTGCTAAAGCAGCGAAGCCCGCGGTTGCTCCGAAGAGGATTGCTAAGCCCGTGAAGGTTGCAAAGGCGCCGAAGAAGGTTGCAAAGAAACCAGCACCAAAGAAGGTTGCTTCGAAGGTCAAGGCTAAGAAGCGATCTCGATAGTGGGATCTCTAATCGGCGCCCACCCACCGCCAACGAGGTCCTAGCGGTGAGGCGCGTCCACGGCGGAACGTAGCACGTTCACGTGGCGACGTGTCGAGTATTGTCGGTCTTACTTAGGATAGAGACATCTCAACAAACGGGATACCCGACACTGTAAATTAGTCGTTGTTTAACTTCGTCACCTTGAGGGGAGACTCGGAATGAGAACTGCGATCGGTCTCGATCGATACGCGCCCCTCCGATTGATGTGCATTGAATCTGACTGTGATTGAGGCCGGAGTAGAGACGTGAGCGGTAGTTCCGTTCTCCTCGACGGAGACAGAGAGGATTATTGAGCCAACCCAGGTTCCGGGTGAAGTCTCAGTGAGGAACACTGGCTCTCCGATAATCCTGCGCACACCCGATCGCGTTGCTTGATTGGCGCTATCAGTTGGATTGAACATCAGTGAACTGATGGAGACCGCTGTAGTGCTCGCGAGAACCTTGAGCTCTACGTCGAATCCTTCGACGGTTGCTGAAGCAGAGAGTGTTCGAGCTGGTCCTGATTCCACGCGCGGCTGCTCTTTGCGAGGGGCGTCTGTGCGTGAATACTCCTGGAAGTTTCGATCGGTTGAAGAGCGAAGCGATAAACTATCGCGCTTCACCAGGGTAGCTGCAACCGCGAGAGCGACCATTCCGACTACGATTGCTATGCAGCTTATGGTGACCAATGATCGGCTCTTTGCAGGGGGCTCGGTTGTTGATGCGAGAGGTTCGGGTGAGTTTTGAAGTGCGCGCTGACGGAGTGCTTTTCGATCTACAACTGATCCTGATGAAGAGAGGAGGTAGAGTGACCGACCAAGGGGCGGAGGGTAGGGGCAAAAAGCCGGTTCGTCATCATTCTCGATTGCGGAATCTCCGCCGAAGAGCCTGTGAAGCTCTTGCGTAGTTGGTCCACCGACAAGGGATGGGATATCCGCCGGAGAGTCCGAGGAAACATCGACCACTGCCCCGATCTCTCGAAGAACCCTTGCCAGCGCCTCTAGCTCCTCGATTGAGCCGCCGTGAGTTAGCACAACTGTTTCGGGTGCGTGTTGGAGAAGGCGGACTGTCTCTGGTGGGAGCGCGAAGTTGGCCTGACAGAACGCCGTGAAGCGTTGCACCGTTTCCGGGTCATCGTGTTCAAAACCTCGAAAATTGAGTGAGTAATCCTTGCTACTGAGGTCCATGGTACTTCCGCAATTCTTGCCACGCGCCGAGAGAGATGGTCGGCTAGGGATGCGAAAAGGTTTAGCAAGAGGGGCAAAGATTCCCCGGAGATCGCCACATACCCTCAAGTAGTCGATCCCTGGTCTAGCGGACCCCGGGACCGGGGATTCGAGATAGTCGAACCGTGAAAAACCCCTATCGCCATGTCTAGATATGCGATACTTCATGGGAAATTATTTTTATCCCAGCCATTCGCAGTCGGCATGGCGATGGGAGGTTGAATACTTAGAGTTTCAACGGGTACAATTCTTCCGAGAGTTTGGGAAGTCGCAATGAGTTACATAGAAAATAACCTGATGGATGACGAGCAGATGGTGCACGCCACCAGGCTTCATCCGATCATATTGCTCATGCCTGCTGCGATGACCTCTCTCCTAGCCGGGTCCTTCGCAATCGTTGATTCGATCCCCTACGCGCAGTTGCTGGTTGCCATATTCCTCTTTCTCTCCCTGTGGCGACTCGCGGATAGGCTGGTCCTCTTCCTCTCAACAGAGTTCGGAGTCACCTCAAAGCGAGTGCTTGGAAAAACTGGTTTCATTCGTCGTACCTCACTCGATATCGTCTTAAATAAAGTGGAGGCGATCCGTCTCTCGCAGTCGATCCTTGGACGAATCCTCAACTACGGCGACATTGAAGTAACCGGAACTGGAGGGACTGACGAGACCCTGCGGTATCTCCCTGACCCCCTCACGTTCCGCAAAGTCGTTCAAGAGCAGTTGGCGCTCATCGAAAACAATGAGCGAGCAGAGGTCGATACTGCCCGGCGTTAATTGCATCGTATCTCGCCCGGAGTATCATGGGGATCTGCGCGTGATAACCGATCAAACAAACGTACCTGCTAAGATGTGTCTCGCCCTATGCGGGCTTTTGATGGGATTGCTTTTCGCTGAACTGTTGGCGCGAATATTCTTGCCGCAGAGCATGGCAGTGGATGTCGTGTGCGAGGACGGGAAGAGCCATTCGAGCTATTTTGATGTGGAGGATACAAACGGGCTTTACTACTTAACCGGAACTGGCTGGGCGTTGCGAAAAAAGTGCACAGCTTAGGTGACGAATCATTACATCAGCGGTCGTACGCTCGTTCTCCAAACAGATGAGGATGGGTTTCGCAAGAGTGGGAGCACGTCATCTGAAGAAGCAGAGACGGTTGCATTTATTGGAGACTCGATCATATTAGCGGATTATCTCGACGACGGGCTCACCATCCCTGAACTATTTCAAGAGGCGGCTGCCGCAAAAAAAAGAGCCGTGAAAAGTATTAATGCAGGTGTCGCCGCAGTAGGTTTAGGGCGTGAATTAGAGATACTCAGGGAGATCCTAGCGAAACAGAAGCCTGATCTCATCCTCGTTAATTTTTATCTTAATGACGTGAGAAACTGCTGCGCAGTTCGCTCCGTCACGCTGCCCTCACCGTGGAGGCGCAGCTCTTTCATTTCTAATCTGTACCGTGTTATCCGGCATATGCGGAATCCGGTCATAAATTTTGAACCTGGGCTTAGCCCGCAGCGGCTCGGGTCTTGGCAGGGTAGTGCCGTGCAGCGCTTGAATAACGCAGGCACAACCCCTGCGTTTCGAGAAAAAGTTCTGGATAACTTTGGAGGTTGGGGGAATGCATAGAGCGATGAGGCATGGCAGCGAATGAATGACCTTATCCAAGGGATCTATTCAGAGGCTCGACGGGCAGGGGTCAAGCTCGGCTTCGTTGCGTATCCCGTCACCTATCAAATTTCAATTGAAGGCGCGGATGACTTTCCACAGAGAGAGCTGGAACGAAAACTAAAGTTACGAGACGTCCCGATGCTAGACCTTCTCCCCATGCTGCGTGAGCACTACCAACGAACAAACACTCTGCCTTACTATGACGAAGCCCATCCCACTGAGGTCGGGAATAGATTGATCGCTGGTGCAATTCTTGACTTCGTTGAGCGGGAGAAGCTGCTCGCCCAGCCGCACCAGTGAAGGGAGAGTCGAGAGGGGCGGCAGCCCCTGGGCGAGAACGCCGAGTGAAAGAAACTGGGGTGGAGTATCTAAATTTCTGTAACGCCTCGAATCATAGATATATTTCCCAGCGTGCATCCAAGATGCATCCAACTTTTGAAAGCTCTAGAAATTTCAGGGAAGCGGGGTGAAGCCCCGATCAGGGGCGAGAGGGGCGGCAGCCCCTGGGCCCGAGCGCCGAGCGGAAATGACTGCCGAGCGCCGAGCGGAAATGACTGCCGAGCGCCGAGCGGAAATTACTGGGGGTGCAGGGGCGCCCCCTGCCCGTCATCCAAATCTTGGCTTAGCCAAGTTTGGATAGGAAAGAATGGAGCGGGTGAAGGGATTCGAACCCTCGGCCTCTTCCTTGGCAAGGAAGCGCTCTAGCCAACTGAGCTACACCCGCATAGGCTCCTGAAAGGAGTGGTTGAATTACTGCCTTTTGAGGGAATTGTCAACCACTCGGGGGGCTTAGTAAGATCAGGGGAAACGACGATCATTGCTGGCATTCCCCCTTTAATTTAGGCAGGATAGCCCACACATCGAATTAGTTTGATAGGTACAGGAAATCGTTATGACCGATTCATGGGATTCTAGACGACAAGCACAAGAGGAGAGCTACTTTGACCGAGCCAACAAGGAGTCACTTGCTCGCCTCGCCCGAAAGCAACAAGAGGCGGCTCGCCTCAGCCCAGTAACCGGCAAGCCGATGGAGCAGATCGTAGCTTTTGGTGCGATCGTCGACCGCTGCACAGCTTCAGGAGGGATCTGGCTTGACGCGGGAGAGCTTGATGAGATTCTTGCAGCTGCCAAAGATAGCACTCACTCCCTTAAAGATTTTATCGGTGCGCTTCCTTCCTTGAAGCCATCTGAGAGCCCAGTGCAAGAAGGCTTGCCGAGCCCAGTTGATGGCAAGCCGATGACCGTGGACAAGATCCTCGGAGTTTCGGTTGCTCGATGTGAGCAAAGTGGTGGGATTTGGCTCGACGCTCGCGAACTTGATCGGTTGATCTCGTCATCACATCAATCGCTTGGGAGCTCGATCAAGGAGTTCTTCCAGCTCGTTCTCGGGCGTTCCTAAGCCTTGCGGTCCAAAAGATGGAGCATCAACTGCATAGTAGTTGGTGCTCCATCTTTTTTTGTGACCACTACCACTGAAGCAGGATCTTTCCGATATGGCGACTCTCACGCATCAATGCGTGTGCGCTCTCGACATCTTTACAACTAAAGACAGCGTGAACAACTGGCGCGAGCCCTCCTGTCTCGAAAAGAGGAAGGCATGCGTTACTGAACGCCGCCACCAGTTCAGCTTTCTCCTCAAGCGATCGGCTCCGCAGCACAGAGCCGATAACCCTCAGTCGTTTGCGCATCAAAGCCCCGAGATCAATCTCCCCTCGCGCACCACTCATCGTGGCGATGCACACGAGTCGTCCCTTGGGGGCAAGCACAGAGATATTATCACCGAGGTAGTCCCGACCCACGATATCAAGCACGAGGTCAACTCCCGCAGGGCTCCACCGCGAAACATGCTCAGCAAAGGAGCCGGTCTTGTAATTAAAAACGGCAGCCGCTCCCAGAGCTTTACACCTCTCAGACTTTGCATCATCCCCTACGGTACACACGGGAGTCGCTCCGAAATGCCGCGCGATCTGCAGGGCAGCTGTTCCGACACCACTGGAACCGCCATGAATAAGAACGTTTTCGCCTTGAGCGAGTGAACCCTCAACAATCAGGTTCGTGTACGCCGTCAGGAAGGCTTCCGGGATGGCGGCGGCATCAACCAATGAGGTCCGTAAGGGCCTACGCATCACCTGCCCCTGAGGAACGCTCACCATCTCAGCGTATCCCCCACCGGCGAGGAGCGCGCACACCTCATCACCGACTTTCCACCTATCGACTCCCCTTCCCAAAGCTGACACGACGCCAGAAACCTCAAGACCCAAGAGATCAGAGGCACCCGGAGGAGGCGGATATTTCCCTGCACGCTGCAGGAGGTCCGCTCGATTAACACCGGCGGCGCACACCTTGATCACTACCTCCCCCTCACCCGCTGTTGGATCGGGGCACTCTCCGACGATGAGAGAGCTCGATGGACCTATGTTCGTTACCTGAATCGCTTTCATCGCTAGATAAGCACGCTCTGGATGGTGGTATTATGCACTCTCGCCAGCATGGAGCCACGGCGGAGTTAGAGCAAGAGGGAGTTCGACGACCACTCGTCTCTGCCGGAAGGGGTGATGAAACCCTAAGGATTGAGAGACCAAACGCAACTCAGGCGCCTCTTCACCATCGTAGTATGGATCACCAACGATGGGATGTCCTAGGGACGCCAGGTGCACTCGAATTTGGTGCGTTCGACCCGTCAACGGCTCGACGCCGACCAACGAATAGCTCCGACCGTTGCGTTGATAGGTTTGCATGCAGTGAATGCGGGTGTGAGCGTCCTCTCCTCCGGACTCCACGACCCGACGCAGGAATGGATGTCGAGGATCCCTGGCTAGGGGCGTGCGCACATCGCATATGCCCTGCGCGAATACGCCAGAAACTTCGGCGACATAACGCTTATCGATCAGCCTTCGCTCGAATGCTCGCTGGAGTGAGCTATTCATGCGGGAACTCAACGAGCACAGGAGGAGTCCAGAGACCCCAGTGTCGAGCCTACTGGGGAGGTGCACACGTTGCCCGAAGTGCTGCTGCAGATAGGTCTCAAGGCAAAAACGCTTCTGATCACGGGGGGGCGTAGTCGGAAGACCGCTCGGTTTACAAACGACCGCCACATCCTCATCCCGCCACACGACCATATCGGATGAGAATTTTGGGTAGAGCGCGTCCCAATCGCACGGGTCTCCTGCGATCTCAAAACACTCAAGGCGACAGGGAGTCACGACCGGAGTGTGCAAAGAAGCGCGCACTCCGTCTATATAGATCCCACCGAGATCAAAGCGAGCACACCAGGTCCCGACATCGATGTGAGGGAGCCTTCTCGTAAGCTCCTCCACACATGTCGGTGCCACCGGGTCTCCGGAGGACATATCGAAGACCCACCGTACGCTGATAAAGGTCTTTCGAATTCGATCGTAATCTATTGTCGTAATCACAGGCCCATAAAAAGAAGACGCAGCGTCTCCTCAGAGAGATCCCACGGCTCCTTGAGGCAGTCAACCTTCAAGAGGGAGCGTGAAGCGCTGGCATCCTTGCGCCTGCTAGAGGAACCTCCGAAGATCCGGCTCCCCAACATTTTGAATGATAAACCCTACTTCGCTGACTTAGAGCTCAACCGATTGGTTAACTCAAGGGCGCGATCCGCATTCATCAGCGCCAGGATCTGTCCGATTCGCTTCTCTGGCATGCGCTGAATAAGTGAGTGCGCAATAGTAATGTCGAGCTGCTCAAGGAGATGGGCAGCCTCGGGTGGATTCATGGACCCATACACGTTCGCCAACTGATCAAGCTGAACATTTCGCTGCTTCTCGCCCTTCTCTCGCTCCGCTTTCAGGCGCTCAGTCAACTCCTTCAGATCCGTCAAACGCACAGCAAGGTCTCGATCACGTGCCGCGAATTCATGCTCACGCTGCTCAAGCCGCGCGTTGCGATCCTCAAGCTCCGCCCGGCGATTGTCGAGAGCATTGAGGATCTTTACCTCCTCCTTGCTCCAGTGAGGACCGGACGGTGCTGCAGCGACAACGGTAGCTTGAGCAGGCGCTACCTCGCCCACTCCAACAGCTTCGAGGGCTGAGATGGCGACCTTGGCAACACAAAATAGCACCACGAAGGCAACAGCACCCATCTGTCCACGCCCTGCCCCCGACGAGAGAGCACTTGAGAGCGCTGCTCCGCCACGAGAAAGGTGAGAGGTTGTCGAAGTTCGACCAGCGGCTCGGGTGTAGGTGCCCGTTGTGGTTTTCTCTACCTTGTCGGCACGACCCGAGCTCGTAGTTGCCGGCTTGGCCGCTTGGGGTTGAATAGCTCCTACTTTAGTCGCAGCCATGTTCTGACCACGCTTCATCATCATCTGGCTCATGGCCTTGCTCAATTGGTCGTAAAGGTCTTGAGCTTCTTCTTTGGTGAGCTTTTTCTCTGTCATATCTCTCTTTAGTGCCCTTATTTCCTGGTCGCTGCGCGTTGCGTTGCGACCTCATCGAGTTGATTAATCTCTTCTCTCAAGGCCTCTTGGTCGTACTCGGCGAGCTTCTTCTCTTTCAACAACTCAAGGGCGCGAGCGTCCTTGTTTGCCTGGATGTATCTCTCCTGAGCGGCGATAACGAGCTTTCGAGCCTCCTCGATCCTCACATACTGTTGTTCGATAAGCTTCCGCACACGCACGGCGTACGATCCCATCAACAGATACTCCCCTGCAGTAACTATGCCACTTCCAGAGGCATTGAGCTGAGTCAGCTCAGCCTCTAACCCCCTTAAAACACTCTCTTCATGAGCGAGCTCAGCGTTGCGCCGGCCAAGTTCTTGACGCGCCTCGTCACGAAGTTGTTCTCGGATATCCAGGATTCGCTGCAATCGGAACCGGAAACGTTTCATATGCAGGCCCAAAAATAGGGGAACTATCCCTCAACTATCCAACGATCTCTTTCATCGATCGCCAACACTCCTCAAGAGAGCACGGTCGGTCAGCACCCTGCCTCAGGAACTCGTTTACGTGATCGTACAGTTTCACAGCACGATCGACTCTGGGATTCTGCCCGGGCTTATAGGCACCGATAGTAATGAGGTCCTCGACCTCTTGATAGGAGGCGAGCACCTCTCGAATATCACTTGCCATCTTGAGCACCTGGGGATCGACGATATCGGACATGACTCGACTGATGCTTTGAAGAACATCGATCGCCGGGTAGTGCCCCCTGCCTGCAAGACGACGACTCAAAACAACGTGGCCATCGAGAATACCACGGACGGCATCTGCAACTGGCTCATTCATGTCATCGCCCTCTACCAGGACGGTGTAAAGACCTGTGATACTTCCCTCGCCCTCACACGTTCCGGCTCGTTCAAGCAATCGGGGGAGGATCGAAAATACCGATGGAGTATACCCTCGAGTACTTGGGGGCTCTCCCACCGCCAACCCCACCTCACGCTGAGCCATTGCAAGACGGGTAATCGAATCGACCATTAGCATCACCTTCTTGCCGTGATCGCGGAAGTATTCTGCAATCGCGGTAGCGACGAAGGCCGCTCTAATTCGAAGCAAGGAGGATTGATTACCCGTCGCTACAACGACAACTGAGCGAGCTAACCCCTCTGGACCAAGATCACGCTCGATAAATTCCCGAACCTCTCGACCTCGCTCTCCAACAAGGGCGATGACGTTGACATCGCTGTGGGAGTGCTTCGCTACCATGCCGAGCAGCGTCGACTTTCCAACGCCAGATCCGGCCATGATGCCAACTCGCTGCCCCTCACCCACCGTTAAGAGACCGTTCATCGCGCGAACACCGAGATCAAGACACTTCTGGATGCGAGTTCGCGTAACGGGATTCGGCGGATCTCTGAAGAGTGGTACCGACTCTTCCATAACAGGTAGCGGCTGTCCATCGAGTGCGTTTCCAAGCGCGTCAATCACTCTCCCCTGAAGTCCCTCACACACAGAGACCCGATTCGTGCCCTCGGAGGCGAATATCGTGGCACCAGGTGCGATACCCTCCCCTTCAGAGAAGGGCATGAGCAATATCTTGTCGCTGCGAAACCCGACTACCTGGGCAGGAATGACGTGTGCTCCCGATCTGATAATGACTTGAGACCCGATCGGAATGAGAGGTCCCGTGCCCTCAACGATCAAACCCGTCATGTCGGTGACCGTACCCCTGAGCTCATAGGTGCTTACTTGCTGCGCCGCGACTAACGCTCGATCGAGAAGGTTCTCCATACTGCTCCTATCGAACCTTTATGACGCTCTCTTTGATCCGCTCCCACGCCTTGTCGAGATCAAACTCGACTTCTCCGGAGGAGGTCTCGACAACGCACCCAGCATGTATCGTCTCGTCTGGTTGGAAGCTCCAGGAGCCATCGAACTCTTTGAATTGTTTGTCCGGGCTCAACATTTTGAGAAACTCTAGGTCCTGCGGACTCACGCGGATCGCCTTAATGGTGGCTCCACCGGTGAGCTTTGTAGCCTCTTTGATGATTCCAAGTATGTACTCGGGATTAACCTCGACAGTCGTGCCGACTAACTTCTTCGCAACCTGCACTGCGAACTCAACAGCCCGGCGCTCAACCCCATCGATCCCCTCTTGAATCTGAGTGTTCATATCCTCTATCAGGGTGGCGTATCGCTCCTCAATCGCTTTGATACGCTCATCACTCTGCCTCTCTGATTCCTGGCGAACCTCCTCGCTCACCTGCGTCCGCACCTCGTCAAGCTGTCGAGCGTGATCCTCCTCAAGTGTCGCCCGCTCCTCCTGAAGCCGCGCGACCTCCCGCCTGAGACTTCGAACCTCTTCAGGGATATCTTCGAGGTCCTCTGGTTCGGTCTCCATCGATTCCCCCTCAGAAAGTACATCCTGATCCTCGAAACTCCCCACTCGGCGACCTTCATCCGAACCGGTCACCCCGTCTCCTGAAGTTTCGGTGGTATCGGTATCATCGAAGACCTCAAACATCGGGTCGCTGATCTCAACCGTCTTTTCAACGCACACAAACTCAGTGGCAGCAAAGTTGCTCATGCCAGTCCCCTGGACCAGAATCTCGAATTGGCTTAATTCAAACGCCGTAGGTCGGAACGTTTTTACACTCTGACGCGGAGGGTCAGTTGATTCCCGGTCTGAGGTCTCCTGCTGTTGGGCGTCCTGCTCTGTGGTCATGCTCGCTACTTACCTCTTAGAGGTGCCCTTCATTCAACCAGTAACGGATCAGGAGCGCGGCTTGCGATGGATTATCCTTCACGATGCGAGAGCTCTCTGCCATGATCTCGTCGAGCTGTCCCATATCAATAGGCCCACTCAAATCAGGGAGACCTGACCTGTGAGCACCTCCCGATGATACCCCACCGCTCTCAGACGATGCGGAATCTCCGCCGAGAAGACCCTTATTGGGCGCAGCAGCCATATTCATCGAGAGCGCATCCATCGGCATTCCCTCGGGCAGAAGGCGTGTGATATCGATCTCTGCCTCAGGATTAGAGGTCAGGAACTTCATCATCGGTCGAAGCACGAAGAGACCAAACACAAGGATCGCTAGCACCGGTACACCCAGGGCAAAGTATCTGAACCACGCGTTCATCTCGGCGGCTTTGTCCAACTCAGCCTTCAGGCTCTCATCAGCCTGGAAGAAGGGAATATTCTCGACGGTAACTACATCTCCTCGAGTGGAATCGTAACCGATCGCTGACCTCACCACCCCTTCAACCTGAGAGAGCATCTCTGGAGTGAGAGGCTTAAATACCTTCTCACTCTTCATCGCTGCCTGCGCTTCGTCAACAACGCCTCCGCTAGCTGCAACCTCCTCATACTTTCCATCCACAAGCACAGCTGCTGAGAGCCTCAACAGTTTTCCTTTTGCTTGGGTGCTCTTGATAATGGCACGTGATACCTCGAAGTTCTTTACTGCCTCACGGCGAGTATTGCTGTCATTCCCACCCTGCGGCGCGGCCAAGAGACCTGGATCATTACTAAGATTCGCGGCCACACCCGGAACACCACCTCGTGCGGTAGTGGCAGCACCCTCCTCGATTGATCGCTCAGACCGAATGACCTGACCACCTGGATCGTAACTCTCTTCCTCTCGCTCATTCGATGAGAAATCGAGGTCAGCAGTCACACGGGCAACCACCCGTCCTGGACCAAGCACTTTAGCCAACATCGTCTCAATCCGCTGCGCATAGCTCTTCTCAACCTCGCGGGTGTACATGAGTCGAGTTGCGTCAGCACCAAGCTCATCCCCCTCATCATCCTTCGGAGTTAAGAGATTTCCGTACACATCAATAATCGTAACATTTTCCGGCTTGAGTCCCTCGACGCTGCTCGCAACAAAATTTGCAATTCCGCGAATTTGCTTTTTATCGAGCTCACCACCGGAGCGCAATTTGAGCAGAACTGAGGCTCCTGGGTCTTGTGCTTGCTTGGCGAAGAGAGTCTTTTCTGGCTGCGAGATGTGAACGCGCGCCGACACGATCGAATCGAGTGACATAATAGTTCTCTCAAGCTCACCCTGAAGGGCTCGCTGCTTCTTGACCATCTCGCCCATCGTTGTCGTCGCGAAATTAGTACCGTCGAAGAGCTCAAATCCCACGGTACCCGTCTTGGGGAATCCGTCAGCCGCTAAACTGATTCGAAGCTCATGAACAAGCTCTGGCGGGGATACCAACACAGTATCTCCATCAACTTTGTACTTGGCCTTTAGTTCCTTGAGGCGGTCAACGACACCATTGGCGTCTGAAGGGCTTAGGTCCGAATAGAGAACGGTATAGTCAGGCTCGGTTGCCATCTTGGACACATGAATCAATGCCCAGACAGGGAATATGACAAGCGCCGGCACAAGCACCTTTTGCGAAAGAGGTAGCTTGAGATACTTGTCGATGTACTGCGTAAGAATGGCCTTCGGATCGAGCGTTGGTGCCACGGTGCCTCTCTAAAACTTAAGAATTGAATCAAACTTGTGTACGGATGACTTCTTCGTATGCGCGAATGATCTTGCCACGAATCGCGTTCATCAACTGGAACGCCACATCAGCTTTTTCCAGCGCGACCATTGCGCTGTGAGGGGTAATCCCCTCTTTCTTGAGGGTGAGCCCCTCAATATTCGTATTTGCCTCATTTTGAAGATCATTAACCTCTTTCATTGCGTCGCTCAGCATGTCACCAAAGCTTGAACCCTGAGGGCCTTGCTCGGTCTTTTTGACCTGCTCCATAGCCGATTGTATCGGGGTAACATTCGGTAAGAGAGGATTTATTCCACCTATCGACATGACCTAAGCCTCCTATGCCTGCGTTAAGATCTTGCTCGCCTCGCTCTGGAGGGTACGCGCTGTTTCAACTGCCGTAACGTTTGCCTGGTACAACCTACTGGCGGTGAGAAGATCTGTCATTGTCTGGACGACGTTGATATTTGGGTATGACACGAATCCATTTTTGTCTGCGTCCGGATGTCCCGGTTGGTGCACCATTCGAGGTGCAGCCTGATCCTCAACTACCCTATCCACAACTGGCTTCTGCATGGAGAGCTTATCAAGCGCGGAGGAGAAGCTTCCGGGAATAGGTTTTGCGACCTGCACAACGTCTTTTCGCTTGTATGGTCCACCTTGTGGCGTGCGGGTGGTCTCAGCGTTTGCCAAATTGGACGCGTATGTATTTACCCGAGTACGGGCGGCAGCCATGCCATGCGCGAGGATCTCAATAGGGTTTAGTTGACTCATAATTATCTACTCTCTCGAATAGCCGTTCTCAGTAACCCGATCTGTCTTCGAATCAGACGTGCTGCGTTGGCATAGTCCCCACTGTTCTGGGCAAGACGACCCATTTGGAGATCGATGTCCACGTTGTTTCCATCTGGCTTGGTAGAGCCAGAGAGGTCCTTCACAAGTTTTGAATTGTCAGTTTTGCCGGTAATATCGATGTGACCAGCGTGAGTTTGACCCGTAATGCTCGCTCCCTCTTGCGATTGGAACGCGCGCTCAAGCTCGTTTCCGAATGACACATCTATCGCCCGGTACTGCGGGGTCTCTGCGTTTGCGATATTTGCCGATAGTGCCTGGTTCCGTTTCCAGGTAAGATCCATGCTTCGGGAGAGCCCGGTCACCGATCGATCAAATAGTGTATCTAGTAGTCGCATATATCCACCTCTGCACAGACGTGTAGAGCAAGAGGCGTGCTAGGTTTTTTCCCTCGTGTATTTATATAGTTACGGGATTTTTAGGGTGTCAAATGACTGACACACCGCATCAAACGTCAGCCGTCTGTCACCGTCAGGCCCCTTGGAGGGTTCTGGCTCTCGCTGCCGTTTTTGTAGGAATCACACTCCGATGCCTCGCGGTCCAGGGTGAGCTCTGGCTCGATGAACTCTGGTCCCTCCTCCACGTTGCCGACCTGACCGACCCGATAGAGATCTTCACCTCCGTCAAACACGATAATAACCACCTCCTGAACAGTTTGTGGCTGTGGTGCCTGGGTTCGCACCGAACCTCGGTCACCTATCGGCTCCCATCGCTGTTCTTCAGCATAGTGCTTCTCATAGTGCTTTTGCGAAACCTGAATCCCCGTCAACGATCCGGTCCGTCGGCGATGTGGCTTATCCTGATAGCAACATCGTATCCTGTTATCCTCTATTGCACCGAGGCACGCGGGTACTCGCTCACCGTCTTGATGAGTGCGATCGGCTACCTCGCACTCCAGCGTCTGATCGAGTCACCCTCCGACACCAAGGCGATGGTCTCATTCAGCGTAGCAAGCATCATCGGATGCATGTCGCACGCTATCTACATCCTCTTCTTAGCGCCCGCGATTGTGTGGTTCGGGTACTGCATCATGACCTCCTCGATCCGGAGTGATTCCCGAAACATTCTGCGCTTGGCTCTCCTTCCACCTATCCTCGTTGCTTGTGCGCTCACCGTCACATTTTACACGGGGATGGAGATCGGAGGGGCGCCGCTCCTCCCCTACCTTGAGGTGGCGGCTTCAACGATAAGCGTATCATTTGGTGGAGAGCCTCTCTCGGCGAGCAACCCCTCGATCACAGGTTGGTCTTGCTTTTTGGCGATCTTCGTGGTCACGGTGTGCTTAAGTGAACTTTTCCTGTGGCTACGCTCGAAGGACCCGTGCGCGGTCCTCGTTGCTCTCATCATCATCACGCCCTGGGTCGCGGTTACAGCTCTTCAGCCTCACTTTATTCTTCCTCGCTACTTTCTAATTCAGGTCGTGTTTGCATACCTCTTGATGGCGCGCTTTTTAAGCCGGCTTCTCGGCAGAAACTTTATTGGCAAAGGAGTAGCTGCTCTTATGCTCTTGAGCATAGTCAGCGCGAATACTCGCCACACCTATCAACTGTGGACATTGGGCAGGTCCCATTTTCTTAGGATCTTCCACGGCGCTTCCACGGCACCCAGTGTGGGCGGTCAAACGCCATCAATTGGCGGTGACCAGGATTTTCAAAACTCCCTGCGCCTCCGCTACGCAAAAGTACGCATCC
>JALRCK010000039.1:2256-11491 GCA_023262305.1 Deltaproteobacteria bacterium | reverse complement strand
CGTTACATCGCTATCCTCGATCGTATCGTGAAGGAGTGATGCGATAACGGAGGGCTCATCGAGCTTAAGCTTACAGACGAGCAGGGCCGTCTCTTCGATGTGTTGAAAGTATGGATCTCCGGATGCGCGAATCTGACCTTTGTGGCACTCGAACGCGAAATCGTAAGCTTTCTTGAGCGTATCTAGGTCGGGACTTGGGTGATACTTTTTAAGGGCGTCCGCCAGCTGCTCAAAAGACATACAGGCGCACCACCTCGTTGTTCCCCATTACTCCACTAGACGCTCAATCCGATTGCTACTCCTCGTCGTCATCATCAGCGGTAACGGGACCGGTCTTGGTAAGTGCCTCTCGAAGGAAATCCGATGAGCGCGCATCATCACCACCACCACCAAAGAGGGCGGCGCCGATCTCTGGACGGCGCTCACGCTCTGCTGCTTGAGCCGCACGTGCCTCTTCAGCCTCGCGCGCCTTTTCAGCCTCGTACTGGATCGTCTCTTCGGGAGTCATGAAGCGAACCTTCCCATCAGCGATCTCGCGAAGTGCCGTTACAACAGATTTATTTCGTCGATCAGTAATCTGCGCGGCCGATCCTTGCAAGAGCTGCTTGGTGCGCTTTGAGGCGAGCTGCACAAGCGAAAAACGGTTATTCTCTTGGACAAGACAATCTTCGACGGTAATGCGGGCCATACGTTACAAACTCCCTTTTCGGACTCTCATGAGACGGCACATCGCTCCTACGAAGGGGCGCGACTGAACCGTTTCCCTAACTCTCTCGTACACAGCCGATGGAATGCGGCGGGTGATCGAAATATATTCAGGTATCGCAGGAGGTTAGCAAAGCGAGATGACTGTGTAAATGGGATGGCGTAGCTGAGTTCTTCACTGCCGAGGAGTTTCTACCCACGGGTCGCCAACGCAGTTGGGTCTGCACTCGCCAAAACACATACAACAGCCTGTTTTTACTGCTCTTTCTTTTCCCAGAGGGAGTTTCAGCGCTACACTCGCCCCCTCCTATTACTACCCATCACCCCGCTCTGGAAAACATTGGATTACCGGATTGAGTTACGTACAATACAGAGGGCTCCGCTTAGGCGAGCGGTTGCGGTGATAAAAGAATGCTCGGGCGATGACAGATACCTCGATCATAAAATCCGGAACAACAGCAGAGAGCCCCTCACCCGGAGCTGCCGCGCTCCCATCGGGTATTCAGATAGCTCGTCGTATTCAAACGCTCAACAGGATGCAGGCATCAATTGAGGAGTGCGCTCAGGCCCTCCGCTCTGCCGAAATAGATTTCCAGGCGGCACAACGCGCAACAGATGGAGATATCAAACGGCTCATATCTGCTGGTCGTCTCCATGTTATTGCCGCGCTCCATTCCCTGCACATCATCGAAGAGTTTGTTGAGGTCAATCGTGAGCCTTTGAGTCACACCTACGAGTGCCTTACACGGTGCCGGAAGTACATCAACACCATGGCACGGATAAGTCACGCGCTCTTACAAACCGATCGCTCACCTCGGCAAGCTTCGATCCTCGAAGTGCTTCTGCGCGCCTGCCCACGCGCCTGTGGTCAAGTCAACACCGAGCTCGGTGGTCCTATAAGAAAGGCTCGCGACGAGATAGCAAAGCTGGCTGAGCCCCCGTCCAGTCCTACAAAATAGCTCCGGAGATAACAGCGCTATACACAATGGCCCCATACACCATCGCTGCCTTGACCTTGATACTCTCCTGCGCTGGATTGAGATAATCCTGAAGAGCTCGAACCGTCTGGAAGCTTCGGTCCTTCACCATCTGCAGGGCTTCAGAGACAGCTTTACCTGCGGCGATCGTTGTGTAGGTTGGAATGCGCAACTCATTCGAAACGATCCGAATCGACTTCGAGTCCATAACCGGCTGCCACCCTTCCGGGGTGTTGATGACCATCGAGATCTCGCCTGCACCTAGCATATCAACGATGTGTGGCGATCCGTCTCGAACCTTGTTGACTACCTCAACAGAGATCCCATGCTCCTTGAGGTATTGAGCGGTTCCCTTTGTTGCAACGACACCAAACCCTTGAGCTGAAAGTCGCTTAGCGATCAGGGGGACCGGCTCCTTATCACGATCACGAATACTCAAGAAAACCTTTCCTGTGGAGGGAAGATGGATGTTCGAGGCAAACTGACTCTTTGCGAAAGCACCAGCGAAGTTTGCGTGGATCCCCATAACCTCACCGGTAGATTTCATCTCCGGCCCCAAGATCGTGTCGACTCCTGGGAACTTGCTGAACGGGAACACTGACGCCTTTACCGAAACATACCCGGCGGGTTCAACTTCTCGCACCCCTAGCTCGCGCAACTTCTTGCCGGCCATCAATCGCGAGGCAACCTTCGCCCACGGAATGCCGGTCGCTTTGCTCACAAACGGCACCGTTCGAGAGGCGCGAGGATTTACCTCGAGGATGTAGATCTCTCCGCTCTGAGTTACCGCGAATTGGATGTTCATCAAGCCTACAACGTTAAGCTCCTTCGCAAGTATCTTTGCCTGCCGCTTAAGCTCGTTAACGATGGCAGGTGACAGGGTCTGCGGCGGAAGACAACACGAGCTATCCCCAGAATGGATACCAGCGGGTTCGATATGCTCCATCACCCCAGCGATCAGAACCTCAGAGCCGTCACTCACGGCATCCACATCAACTTCGATCGCTGCATCAAGGAATCGATCAAGGAGTACGGGTCTATCGTGCGACACCTCAACCCCCTCTTGCATGTACGCCTTAACCTCCTCCTCGTTATAGATCACGCGCATCGCCCGCCCACCAAGAACAAATGATGGTCGGATCATCAAGGGGAATCCGACGTAACGAGCAGCTTCAAGAGCCTGCTCAGCAGAACGGGCAGTGGCGTACTGTGGTTGCCGAAGACCAAGCTTCTTTATCAACGCAGAGAATCTCTCACGATCCTCTGCTACATCGATGGAATCCACCGAGGTGCCGATAATAGGAACGCCGAGTGCTGCAAGCTCATTCGAGATCCGAAGTGGGGTTTGTCCACCGAACTGCACGATCACCCCAACCGGCTTCTCTCGTTCAACGATCGACATCACAGACTCAACGGTCAGCGGCTCAAAGTAAAGACGATCGCTCGTGTCATAATCCGTGGAAACGGTCTCAGGGTTGCAGTTAACCATGATCGTCTCAAAACCATCCTGCTTGAGCGCCATAGCGGCATGAACACAGCAGTAATCGAACTCTATTCCCTGCCCTATGCGGTTTGGTCCCGCCCCAAGAATGATGATCTTCTTTTTGCTCGTAGGGGGTGCATCACTCCCCTGATCGTACGAGGAGTAGAGGTACGGGGTGTGAGCCACAAACTCTGCGGCGCAGGTGTCAACGGACTTAAATGAGCTCGTAACACCGACGTTCTTTCGGTAATCTCGCACCTCTGCCTCTTTCGCTCCAACGAGCTGAGCTAGACGCCGATCGGTAAAGCCGAGCGATTTGAGCTCAAAGAGTTCATCTTTCGAAAGGGTAGCTAACTTCCGACCTTTAAGCTGCTCCTCGGTTTGGATCAACTCCTCGATCTGACCCAAGAACCACGGATCGATCGCTGTTGTTTGGAAGAGATCTCGAACTGAGAACTTGGCGCGAAGCGCCTCGCCGACGTACCACAAACGGTGCGGACCTGGAACGCCGCTCGCCTCAAGCAGCTCCTGCTTGCCGAGATCCTTTGTGAGCTTGGCTCGATCGAATCCGTAGGTCTCCATCTCCATCGATGAGATCGCCTTTTGCAGAGCTTCCTGGAACGTGCGCCCGAAGGAGAGAACCTCACCCACGGACTTCATCTGAGTACCAAGAGTCGTATCCGCGGCCGGGAATTTCTCGAAGTTAAATCGAGGGATCTTCACAACGACGTAGTCGATCGAGGGCTCGAAACAGGCCGGCGTCTCTTTGGTTATGTCGTTCGAGATCTCATCCAAGGTGTACCCAACAGCGAGCTTCGCCGCGATCTTAGCGATCGGAAATCCGGTCGCCTTTGACGCCAGAGCAGAGCTGCGGGACACACGCGGATTCATCTCAATCACGATGATTCTGCCGTTTGTTGGATTGAGCGCAAACTGGACGTTAGATCCCCCTGTGTCAACACCGATACGACGCATCACCTTGATCGCCGCATCACGAAGGAGCTGGTACTCCTTATCGGTGAGGGTCTGAATAGGAGCAACCGTGATGGAATCACCAGTGTGAACTCCCATAGGATCGAAGTTCTCAATACCACACACGATCACGACGTTGTCTTTGAGGTCCCGCATGACCTCAAGCTCGATCTCCTTCCATCCAAGGAGCGACTCCTCGATCAGCACCTCGTGGTTGGGGCTCGCTGAGAGAGCTATGCCGACCTTTCTGTGGAGCTCATCAGGAGACCTGACGATTCCACCGCCGGTTCCGCCGAGCGTTCGCGATGGTCGCAGCACCAGGGGATACCCGAGCTTCTTCGCCGCTTCCTCTGCGTCCTTGATCGAGGTTGCAAGGACAGATCGCGCCGACTCAAGCCCAATCTCATCCATCGCTTTCCTGAAGAGATCCCGATCCTCCGCGGTCTTAATCGCCTCGACGTTCGCGCCGATAAGCTTGCAGCCGTACTTTTCGAAAACTCCGCGCTCTTCAAGCTCAAGTGCGGTGTTGAGCGCCGTCTGACCTCCCATCGTGGGAAGCACCGCGTCTGGACGCTCAATCTTAATTATCTCCTCAACGAAATCGGCCGTGATCGGCTCGATATACGTTCGATCAGCGAACTCCGGGTCGGTCATGATTGTTGCCGGGTTCGAGTTCACTAAGATGACCCGGTACCCCTCCTGCTTGAGCGCCTTGATCGCTTGAGTTCCCGAGTAGTCGAACTCACACGCTTGCCCGATCACGATCGGACCGGATCCGATCAGGAGAATTGATTTAATATCGGCTCTCTTTGGCATACTAGCTTCCTGCACCTACGACGAGGTCAAAAAATCTCTTAAAGAGGTAGCGAGAGTCGTGAGGTCCAGGCGAGGCTTCCGGGTGATACTGCACCGAGAAGGCTTTTAGCTCCTTAGACTCCAATCCCTCTACCGTATTGTCGTTCAAATTGATGTGAGAGACTCGCACCTTGCTTGAGAGTCCCTCCTTTCGAACCGCAAATCCGTGGTTTTGAACAGTGATCTCAACTTTGCCGGTGGTCTCATCACGAACTGGGTGATTCCCTCCGCGATGACCGAACTTGAGTTTGTAGGTACTGCCGCCAAATGCTTGCCCGAGGATCTGATGGCCGAGGCAGATTCCGAACATCGGGACCTTTCCAAGGAGCTCCTTCGCAGGCTTCACAACGTAGCCGAGCGTTGCGGGATCTCCGGGACCGTTGGACAGGAACACCCCATCAGGACGAAGCGCCATGATGTCAGCCGAACTCGTTCCAGCAGGCACAACAGAAACACGGAATCCCACATCAACGAGGAGCCTCAGGATGTTGGTCTTTACGCCGCAGTCCACTGCAACAACATGGGGGCGAGACACGAGCTGCTCCTGAGAGAGCTTTCGCGCGTTGCCGTGATTGAGGCTCCACGGGAGGAGATCCCAGGTATAGGTTTCTTTGCATGCGACGTGCTTGACGTAGTCCTTACCCTCCATCGATCCCAGCGACTTAGCTCTATCGACAAGGTCATCCACCTTTACTCCATCACCTCCCGCCATGACCGACATCTGCGCACCGTTATCGCGAAGGTGCGAGACGATCACACGCGTGTCGATCCCTTCCAGCCCCATGATGTTATTGCGCGCGAGGTATGCTTGGAGGGATGTTGTTGCTCGGAAGTTTGATGGGGTCTTGTGAGCCGCACGAACTACGAGCCCCTCGGTGTAGACCCTTGACGACTCAACATCATCTTCATTACATCCAACGTTACCGATGTGCGGGTAGGTAAAGCACATCACCTGACCGGCGTAGCTCGGGTCGGTCAGGATCTCCTGATAGCCGTACATCGAAGTGTTGAACACCGCCTCACCTGTTACCGGATTGGCAGCGCCGCGGAGCGCCCCGAAGCAACGCCCTTTGAAGACCGTTCCATCCGCAAATGCGAGGTACCCTGTTTCCCCTCGTGCTTCAGGCCCCCCCGTCTGGTGTCGTTCGTTCTTCATAGTTTCATCTCGTAGTTTATTTCGAATTCCCCGCAGCCTTAACGCTCATCTCCGAAGTGAGGCAGCCCTCATTGACGACGTGGCGACCACCAACGAAGGTGTGCACCACCTGACCCGTGAGGGTCCGCCCGACGAATGGGCTGTTCTTTGACTTGGAGCGGATCCCTTCAGTTGAGAGGGTCCACGTTCGCGATGGATGGACAACAACGATATCCGCGTCACGACCGACCTTGAGCGTCCCGAAATCGAGCCCGAACGAACGCGATGGACCAGAGCAGAGGAGGTCTACCATCCGTTTGCGAGATATCACCCCCTGGCCTGACATCTCCAGCAACAACGGGAGGCTCGTCTGAAGGCCGAGGATTCCGACCGTGGCTCGCGAAAACTCTACGAGTTTGCTGTCGGCGTGGTGGGGAGCATGGTCGCTTGCGATAGCATCGACTGTTCCGTCCTTGAGCCCCTCGATCAGACCGATGATGTCCTCGTCTCCCTTTAGGGGCGGCATCATCTTGAACGATGTGTCGTAGGTTTCAACGCACTGCTCGTTCAGCAGGAGGTGGTGTGGAGCGACCTCACAGGTGATATTGATTCCGTCGTTCTTGGCGCGACGGATCAACTCAATGCCACGGGCCGTCGAAACGTGACAGATATGAACTTTTCCTTTGGTGAATCGCGCCAACTCAATATCTCGCGCAATCATGACATCCTCGGCGACACCCGGGAATCCTTTCAAACCTAACCGCAGCGAAAGCGGAGACTCGTTCATGCAGCCGCCACAGCTCAAGTTGCGATCCTCCTCATGACATGAGAGAGGTAGCCCCAGCATGAGGCACCACTCAAGCGCCTTGCGCATCAACCCTGCATCAGCAACCGGATCACCGTCATCTGAGAACGCTACGCAACCAGCTTTTGCCAGTTCATGATACGGCGCAAGCTGCTTCCCTTTCCGCTCCATCGAGATTGCTCCGATCGGGAGAACCCGAGACGCACCCGCGGCTTTAGCCTTCTCAAGGATAAACCTGGTCACCTCAGGGGAGTCATTCGCAGGTCGCGTGTTCGGCATACAACAGATCGAGGTGTACCCTCCAAGAGCGGCAGCTTCAGCGCCGGTCTGAATCGTCTCCTTCCACTCCTCACCCGGCTCTCGCAGATGAACGTGCAGGTCGACGCACCCTGGCATCACCCACATGCCCTTCGCGTCGATGCGCTCAGCCTCTGAATGCCCCTTGAGCACGCCTGGCTTTTCAATCGCCGCGACTCTCCCGTCCTCGATCAATATATCAAACTCACCATCGAGCTCTGTTGCAGCATCGATTACCTTTCCACCGTGAATGACGATCGGCTGGGCTTTAGCCATGAGCAACCTCCTCAAGGGACTGAACGCTACGAGCAAGGAGGTACAAGACCGCCATGCGTACCGCTACACCATTTGTGACCTGTTGACGGATTAATGAGCGCGGTCCGTCAGCGACCTCGCTCGTAATCTCAGTGCCCCGATTCATGGGACCTGGATGGATGACGATACTCTTGGGAGCAACCTTTGAGAGGATTCGCTCACTAATACAGTACTCTCGACTGTACTCATCGAGGTTAGGTACGTAGTGCTCCTCTTGGCGCTCAAGCTGCATGCGCAGCGATACGACAACATCGAGACCCTCAAGCCCCTCCTCAAGTCGGTCGTATACCGAGACCTTCGGGGTGCCGAAGGTGCCCTGCGCAATTTCGGGGGGCACCAGGGTTCGAGGTCCGATGAATCTCACTTCATTTCCGAGAGCGAGGTGGGCCCAAGCTCCACTTCGGGCTACGCGCGAATGACGCACATCGCCGACATACCCGATCTTCAATCCCTCTATTCCACGCCCCTTGAAATGTTGCTTGAGAGTCAAGAGGTCGAGGAGGGCCTGCGTGGGGTGTTCATGCTGCCCATCACCCGCATTCACAACAGAGGTGTTTGAGAGGTAGCGAGCGGCGAAGTGCGGCGCTCCACTCTCAGAGTGTCGCATGACAACCACATCCGGACGCATCGACTCAATCGTTCGGACGGTGTCCAGCAGTGTCTCACCTTTTTTGACCGAGCTAGAACCGATGCTTACGTTGATAGTGTCGGCTGATAATCGTTTACCAGCGATGTCGAACGAGGACAGCGTTCGAGTGCTCGGCTCGAAGAAGATGTTTACTATAGTTTTTCCGCGGAGTGTTGGGACCTTCTTGATATCTCGCTCTGATACCTCAACGAATGAGTGTGCCGTGTCGAGGTACCGATAAATTTCACTCTTCGAAAGCCCTTGTATTCCCAACAGGTGGTCGACCATCGAGTCGTGAGTAAATCTTACTAACGGCAACTTTACAAGAGATTACCCTCTAATTATTTTAAGAAAAATTGCGCCTTTCCATCTTGATCGGTCGATGAATGCAACGTTGCCTCAAAAGGCTGCCGCGGGCGCTGGAAAGGCAACGGTGAAGCCTACAGCGCAGGGTTCAGAACACCTGTTGAGAGGACTACCGCTCCTCCCGATCTATCAGGTACGCGCCATCTCGGTATCCCATCTCACTCAACCTCACCCGTACAAGCTGGTTTCTCTGACAAGGGACTACCTTTCCAACATAGTCGGCTTGAATGGGTAACTCCCGATACCCACGATCACAGAGAACGGCAAGCTCAACCCGCCGAGGGCGTCCGAAGTCGATGATGGCATCAAGGGCAGAACGAATAGTACGCCCTGTGAAGAGAACGTCGTCCACCAAGACGATTCGGGAGCCGGCTATCCTGAACGGGAGGTCGGTTCCCCTCAATGTTGGCTGCGACTGCACAGCTGAAAGGTCGTCCCGATAGAGGGTGATATCGATAACACCGTAGGCAACCTCGATCCCCTCGATCCTTTGAATCTCTTGTTGCAGCCGCTTGCCGAGATATTCTCCGCCGGTGCGAATGCCGACTATCGAGAGGTGCTTGATATCTCTATCCTTCTCAAGGATCTCAAAACTCATCCGTGAGATGGCCCGGGATATCGTGTCCTCGTCCATCACGACCTGCCAATCTCTCGGTACCGGCTTAAACTTATCTGTCATACGTTGATCTCTTTACTC
>JALRCK010000039.1:0-2246 GCA_023262305.1 Deltaproteobacteria bacterium | reverse complement strand
TGAAATCAAAGGTATAGAGGGTCAAGGTGCTCCCCTTGAAAGTGATATCAAGGTGCTCTTGGTAGTGTAACCAAATCTTAATCCGACTACCAACCCTCTGTATACCGATATCTCGGGGGGTTACCTCAACCCCATGCCTCTGGGCAACCTCTATGAGGTCCCGCCTCAGCTCCTCATCGGAGAGAACCGCAGCGTTCCTGAGTAGCTGCGAGCAGTTACTCTTGAGGTCGAAGTAATAGTAGTAGAAGGGCACGACCTTGTAACCAAGAAAGACGAGGATCGCTAGGGTTACAAAACGCACCCCCGGCACCCCTTTTGTCCGACTCTTGGCCGGAGCAGCTGGGGGAGCAGGGGGTAAAGGGTCGGCAACCGCAACTTGACTGGGATCGACCGGGATATTCTGGGCCTGCTCAACGGGCATACAAGGACTCTATGTATAGCGGAGCCAAAAATTGCACCAGAGCGAACCTTACATTGGGGTCACCATAACGAGAATTATGTTCCTTCTGAACGCCCTCGGGGTATACTTCTGATTGGTCTGCCATGCGCTATCCGAAAAGCATTTCGAGCCTTACTATTATCGCCCTCCTCCTCCTTGTGATCGGGACAGGAAACGTCCTCATGGGATACCGAAAGGGTGTGCACTTCGATGAGGCTGCAACCGCCATGGCTCAAAAGAGAGCAGATGGTGGTGCCATAGATCCCCTTCTTCTTGACCGTCTTGAGTCTAAACGGGGCTTCTATCGAACCGTATCGATGGGGGGTATCGGAATGCTATGCTGTGCAGCTCTGATCCTAGGAGTCGATATCGTGCGACGACGCCGCCCGTAGAGCATCTCTCGTTGAGCTTGTTACTTTCACCAGCCGTCTTACCCCTGACTCAACGATCCCTTTCGGGAGGCTAGCGGGGAGGGCTCTCTCAATCTTGGTACACTCCTCCTCTCCAAGATCATAAGGCATCTTTGAGAAAGCGACCTGACTGCCCAGAATGAGAGCCGACACGATACACGCCCCTAGAAGCGCAGCGGTCTTAAAGAGCCGGACAAAGTAAACGCCGATCCCGATAACGCTAACGCCGAGAAGCCATCCCCCTGCCGATTCCCGCCATGTGGGGACATACTCTGAAAGGAGCTCGGGACTTGCAATCAACAGAACAACAACCGCGCCTGCTGCACAAAGCAAAACGGTGAAGAGCGCACGAATGAGCCCTAGGGGACCCCGAGTTGTTGACACGATCGCCCTCAAGACGACCCAACACAGCGCAACTGCGATTAGAGCACCCCATCCTCCGAGCACCTGCATGTACGGTTGAGCGAAAAGTGATTGAGGCTCCATCTGAAGCTCAGAGTATGGAAGAGCTAAGGGAGCACACGCCCCCACAAAGGAGACCATTCGGGAGATTTTCAGGAGCTTGCTGACGGCAAAGGTTGCAGCTACTACGCACACAGGTACCAGGTAGAGATACCACGGGAGCGAAAGAAGTTGGGTCATGAGGTTCCAAGTAGGTTGTTAGTCAAAACAACGAAACCACGCGAAACGACGCTATCCCCTCGTTGGGTGTACAGCGGTGCATCCATGCCCTGCGCTTTCTACCTCTAGTATCGGGGCGCAAGTGAGAAAGCCTGAAGGTATTTCGCTGGGGAGGAGACGTTTTTTTTAGACCACAAGTCTATTCAAACCCCTAGCGACTCAAACATGGTTTCATGGCGCCGGGGTGGTATTAATAAGGCGTCTCGTCTTCGGAGTGCAAAGCTCCTTCACAAAGAGATCGGCGCGAGGCTTGCCTACTCATCGGTCTCGCTGTCCTGTTTGTGCCCTCTTCACTCGAAGGGCTGTAATGTGCCGATGTGCCAAATGAGCATGCAAGCGGAGACCAGCCCTACTCCCATTCTTCATCCTTGGCCTTATCCTTCACATCATCCTGCACCTGCAACGGTTTCCTTCATCCCATCCCGCGCGCGGAAGGGGTGTTCGCTGAAAGCCAGGGTAGTCCACAAGTGCCGAGCACCACATGGTGCTGCTTTTTAACAAAGAGGATGGATGGAAGAGGAAGAAGATGAGGATGAAGGGTCGTCTCAGTACGAGACACGCTGGGAAATCACCATCACCGATCTCACACCCCAAACAACGACGGCAGCACCCTCACAAACTTTGAGCGCGGCATAATCTCCCCGAGCGCATGCTTTGTCGCGTGTTCGGCAACCTCTTCGTGAACGTGGGAGAAGAAACTCACAACACGCCATCCG
>JALRCK010000399.1:2777-3044 GCA_023262305.1 Deltaproteobacteria bacterium | reverse complement strand
CATACTACACCTCGTGAGTGTTGTTACTTTTGACTCGTCGGATTACGGGGAGGCTCAACGAGACAACCTCGGCCTCCCTAGTATAGACCTATCGCTTCGACTATCCACGTCTCAGCCGCTATTTCCAACTATGAGCGACTATTCCAACTTGTCTTGCAGACAACTGCAGGATCTCCCCTGGAAGAACAAGCCCTTAGTGGGCATGCCCGCAGGAGTGTCCACCAGCTTGAGCGGAGTTGCCCATAGAAGCGCCGTGGTCACAGGTGC
>JALRCK010000399.1:0-2767 GCA_023262305.1 Deltaproteobacteria bacterium | reverse complement strand
CCCTTTATGGGATAGGCATCCCTCGCAATCACACCCGCTGGAGGGACAGTTACACTCATGCCCACATGACGCTTTTCCACCGGCTGGAGAGGTGGACGCGGTTGAAGAGCATCCGACGACTGAGGCAACACAGATAAATGTAAAAAGTGCTCGGGCTAACATATGACTCTCTCTGCAAAAACCACGCTGACTCGATAAATATCGCTCCTTGCCCCTAGGACCGCAAGGGAAACAATCCGAGCCCTCGGGCAAACTCTTCTTTTCCATTACAGACATAAACGAACCTGCAACAACCAGTCATAGCACCCCTTTTTCCTCCATCCCTATCGATTGAGCCTCCTGTTGAACGTATCCTAGCGTCGCCTACTAAACCGCTCAGGAGAGGACCCTGTGGCAACTCAAACAACTATCGAAGCATCGGCACTGAATCCCCCAGACCAGGCAGCTGTGGAAGGATTGTTCAGCGTTTCCGCGGCGACGGATCTCTCGACTACTATCGCTCGGCAACACTATCTCGAATACACCGGCAATCGCGATCTCGCGCGCCTCATCCGGTCAGCCACAGATCCCCTGCACGGCATCGAACTCAACCGAGCGAACCCTCTCCATCGTCCGATCATGGATCTGATCGACACGCCAGCCATTCAGCGCCTCAAACATATCAGCCAGCTCTCAGCATCGTCTTGGGTGTACCCAGACGCCACCTTGCCACGATTCGGTCATGTCGTGGGCTCAGCGTGCCTTACGGCTGAGATCCTCGATCACATCAGACTGCAGGTCGATCCAACAGTGAGACAACAGATAGACGAGTGGGGGCCCATCGTGGTCGCGTTCGCTATGACTCACGATATCGGACACATCGCACCAGGCTCACATGTCGCCCATAGAGTGTGGTTCCCCGGTCAAAAGGATGCTCATGAAGCGATGTCTCACACAATCATCAAAGAGGATCCAGGCTTTCGCAGCGCACTCGGTCGCGTCCTCGGGGTCGAAGGCGCACGAAGACTCGATCTCGTTGTTGCGGAAGACACCTCGGTGCCGAAATGGACGTGGCAACTAATTACCGCAGGTGGATGGAACACAGACCGCGGAGACTGGGTTCGAAGAGACGGCACATTCTGTGGTGTTCAATACGGGCAGTATGATCTGCCCGTTATCAAGAAATACCTCTCTATCTCCTCCCAGGGCGACCTCGTTATGCGCGAAAATGGAGTTAATGCACTTGAACCATTCTTTACCGCACGCGCATGGCTGTACCGAAATGTATACCGCCATCCAACATGTAGGATCGGCGAGCGAATGCATGAGTTGGTGGGGCAACGCGCCCGCGAGCTTCACACCAGTAAAGCATTGAACTTCTGTGATGAGACTATGGATAAAGTGCTCTCGGCAAAGACTGGATTCGACCTCGATATCAATACGGTTCTTGAGATGACGGAATCGTGGTGGCAGTACCATGTCTCACGGTGGGCTCGTTGCGAGGACTCAACGCTGCGCGAACTCTCCCAACGACTCATCCGCAGACAACCGTTCAAACACTTTGAGCGCACTGAGGACAACAGGAAGATCCTCAAGCAGATGGTTGCGACCTCCGGACTAGAACCAGACTATTTCTATTTTGAGATGGCAGATGCTCCTGTGAACTTAAAGAAGGATCTGGGCGAGGCTATCCATGTGCTGCAGCGCGACGGGACTGTGGTCCCGCTTACAACTCACAGCTCCTTCATGTCAGCTCTTGAGCGACTTGAAGCTCTTCCTGTGCCTGGATTCATTGCAGTGCCTCAGGACATCTTCCGACACTTTGTTGGGAATTAGCGGGCCGCTAAAACAGAGCTCGCTGCAGTCATACCATTACTGAACGGGCAATCTATCGTTTTGAGTAGCGACGCTATCGACCCGCCCCTACGCCCAAGGTCTCTGCACTGCGGGGCGAAGAGGGGCTCATCCCGATCAAGTGCACGATGTGCAAAATGATGAGTAAAATGAAGCTCATTAAACGGTCGGGTCGATCAGCTTTCGAAGAATAACAGATGCAGGCTCCTGCACATTCCCCGGTTCAAAGCTCTCTCGAGGACCACCGATGTTGAGGGAGCGGATATCATTGTCACGAATCCACTTCCAGAACGCCTCTACGTCTGGCGCCTCATCGAGTGAGAGGACAAGGCATGGTTTACCGTGTGCGCGTGCACGCTCAACCGTGAGAGGAGTTCCATCCGTCGGATTTCCACGTGTGAGCACTAATGTGCCATCTGATTCGGCGGCGTTGAGCTCGGTGCGAACCGCGGGGTCAGCACTTCCACACTCCTGAAGGGGGATATCAACGGGGATCCTTCCACTCTCATTGTGACGATCTGCAGGGCACCATCCTCGAAGCGAGAGTGAGAGCTCTCGCGCAACTACGATCGCCGCGGTATCGACCCCTGTCTGACCACCGGTGACGATACTCAAGCGATGCTTACCATCAACGCACCTCGATAAGCTGTCTCCTTGCGGAGTGCGCAATGTTGCCAGTTGGAATAGAGACCCGCCTGAAGCACCAAGTGCGACGCTATCGGGTATGTTCTTATCTGTGGGTGATACACCAGCCATAGGATTACAAAGCTAATTGCCTACCGCTCATTATGCCCGGATCGTGTTAACCATGTCGCCTACTGAGAGTTCTCATCTGAGTTCTGGTCTGTGGCCACTTGTTCTCCGCGCCCACCAAGCTCCTGTGGAGTGCCCGGATGACTAGACTCAACGATTTTGTCGCACCTAACCATCTGAA
>JALRCK010000398.1 GCA_023262305.1 Deltaproteobacteria bacterium | reverse complement strand
GCAATTGACCGAGAATATACAGAAAGGTGTACCATTCCAAACGTTGCTGGGGGTAACGGGATCCGGAAAGACATTTACGATGGCGAATGTGATTAGCGCCATCAATCGGCCCGCCCTTATCATCGCTCCAAATAAAACGCTTGCAGCGCAGCTGTACGGTGAGTTTAAGGAGTTCTTCCCTGAGAATCGCGTTCGGTACTTCGTAAGCTACTATGACTACTACCAGCCAGAGGCGTACGTTCCCTCGACTGACACCTACATCGAGAAGGACTCCGCCATTAACGATGAGATCGACAAGATGCGGCACGCCGCGACGAAGGCGCTCTTGGAGTCTCGTGACACGATCATCATCGCCAGTGTGAGCTGCATCTACGGACTCGGCGCACCAGAGGACTACTTTAAGTTAATGCTCTACTTGGAGAAGGGGGACAAAGCAGAGCGGGAAAAGATTATCCGCCAGCTTGTGTACATGCAGTACAAGCGTACCGATATCGACTTTACTCGAGGAACGTTTCGCGTTCGGGGTGAAAATATCGACATATTCCCCTCAGACCAAGACTCCGCGGCGATACGACTCTTGTTCTTCGGAAACGAGATAGAGGAGGTGCGAGAGATCGATCCGCTTACGGGTGGCACCCTTCGCAAGATAGATTCGTGCACTGTGTACCCGGTAAGCCACTTCGTGACAGATCGTGATGCCGTCGATAAAGCAATCGTTACGATCCGCCAAGAGCTCAAAGAAAGGGCTCGCGAACTCGTTGTACAAGGGAAGGCCTTAGAGTCTCAGCGCCTTGAGCAGCGCACGCTGTATGACCTTGAGCTTCTCGATGAGATAGGATTCTGTCCAGGGGTTGAAAACTACAGTAGGCACCTTGCAGGACGACAGGCAGGCGAGCCGCCAACGACTCTCCTCGATTACTTCCCTGATGATTTCCTTCTGATTATTGATGAGAGCCACGTCACCGTATCACAACTCGGAGGAATGTACCGTGGCGACAGGGCTCGCAAGCAGACCCTCGTCGATTTCGGATTCCGACTGCCATCAGCTCTCGATAATCGGCCACTCAACCTCGATGAGTTCTGGGAACGGGTGGGGCAGACCGTGTTCGTCTCGGCAACACCGGCCGATTTTGAGCTTGAGAGGAGCCAGGGCATAGTGATCGAACAAGTGAACCGGCCAACAGGACTCCTTGATCCGCAGGTTACGATCCGTCCAGCGACTCACCAGGTGGATGACCTCATCACCGAGATCCAAAAGACCGTCGAGAAGGGGGAGCGAGTGCTCGCGATTACCCTGACCAAGAAGATGGCAGAGGACCTTTCCGCCTACTTGAGAGAAGTTGGAGTTCGGGCGCGGTACCTTCACTCAGATATCACAACGATCGAACGGGTTGAGATCCTTCGAGGATTACGCCGTGGGGACTTTGATGTCTTGATCGGTATTAACCTTCTTCGAGAGGGACTCGACCTTGTTGAGGTGAGCCTCGTCGCGATCCTTGATGCCGATAAAGAGGGGTTCCTTCGCTCAACACGATCGCTTATTCAGATCATGGGGCGCGCGGCTCGAAATATCAACGGGCGTGTCATCCTCTACGCTGATCAGATGACCCGCTCCATGAAGGAAGCGATCGCTGAAACTGATCGCCGCCGAAAGATTCAAGCCGAGTTCAATAAAGAGCACGGAATCGTGCCACGCTCCGCTACCCGTTCAGAGCAGATCGCCCTTGGGGATGTCGCGATGGAGGAGGGGACCGCTGAGAGCGCTCCGAAGTATGGTGTGGTTGTGCCGGAAGATCCGAAGGAACAACACAAGCTCCTTGAGTCGCTCAAGAAGCAGATGTTCGAGGCTGCTGCTCGCAGGGAGTACGAGAACGCTGCGAAGTTGCGGGATACCATCAAAGCGATTCAAGATGATCTCTTGAAGCGTTAGGGGGCGTCATCCTCCGTAGAGAGTCACTCCTCTTCGCGTGGGACGGGATTTCTGAACGACTCGACGAGGATTCGAAGCGCCTCTCGGCGGGTGGCGACCGCATAGAAACCTGAGAGGAGTGCTATTACTCCGCAGACCCAGAAGATCATGCCAGGTGAGAGCCCGAGGGTTTGATTAAGCCCTATCTGGAAGCCTGAGACGGCGAATATCCCAATGAAGGAGACCAAATTAGCTGCTGCCAAGACCGCGCCCCTTTCTGAAGGTGGTGGGCGATGTTGAAGCACCGCGGCGACCGGCACTATGAAGAGACCGCCCATCAATCCGAGTACTACTAAACACACAGAGAAATATGCGACTCCTAATCCATCAAACCCCATGGGAACGGTGCTGAGCGCTAAACCAGCCGCACCGATGGGAACGAGCCCGTACTGAATTCGTCCTCGTGAGAGCGTGCCCGCAAGAACGCTGCCAACGCCGATGCCGATCGCCAGAGCAGCGTTGAGGTAGCCGTTCTGGTCGTCGGTGAGGTGGAGAACAGATTTGGCGTAAATAGTAAGGTTCATCTGTACCAGCGTGGCGACAAACCAGAAGCCGGTGTTCCCCCAGTTAGCGCGCCAGAGATCTCGGTCTCGTCGCATATTTCGCAACTGCTTGTAGAGATCAGAGATCGGGTTGTAGCGAATCGGTGTATCAGGGCTCGCCGGAGGTGTGGCTGGGATAAAATAACTGGTTCGCCAACCGATGACAGCAAAGACGGCGAGGATGATCCCTGCGATTCCTCGGTTGCTGGTGAGGTGAGCGGCGAGGAGCCCGCCGGCAACCGTTCCTAGTATGATTCCGAGGAATGTTAGGAGTTCAAGTACGCCATTTCCCCATGAGAGCTTCGTTTTGGGGAGGATCTCCGGCAGGATACCATATTTTGATGGGCTGAATATCGCGCTGTGGCATCCCATCAGGAACACCGCTGCGAGCTCCAGAAATAGTTGTTCAAAGTAGAGAGCGACAGAGGCAAAGAGCATGATGAAGATCTCCGCGAGCTTCACGCATTGCATGACGCGTTGCTTGCTGAAACGGTCTGCAAGCCATCCTGCAAACATCGAGAAGATAATAAAGGGCGCAGAGAAGAGCGCTCCTGTGTACG
>JALRCK010000397.1:292-3071 GCA_023262305.1 Deltaproteobacteria bacterium | reverse complement strand
CAGATCGATCTATGAGCATCGAGAACGCGGTCCGTTCGCTCGATATATCGAATGACAAGTGGGTTTTCTGTGACAAGTTCGCAGATGAAATTCTCCGGGTAGTTAGCTGGCCCGTAGACGATGTTCTCCGCGCGCACGAGAACTGCTGCGCGCACGATATCAAGGTCCTCTCGAACATCGGGCGGTACCTGCTCCACCATTTTACTCAGCGTTTCGTATGCGTAAGGATTCATTCCCACGACGTCAAGCAGAAACGCCCTATCGGAGAGAAGTTCTGGCGCAACCAATCGGAGGTTATTATGATTCTGGTAGACTGCCTCAGCGGCAATTCGTCGGTTCTCTCTGACCCAGTCGGGTAGGTATCGAAAACAGGTCGGCTGTCCAGCGAGGGTTCGCATGACGAATCGCTCATCCTGCAGGAACTCTTTGGGCATTAATGCCACAGCCTCAGCGCTGACCCATGCTGCGGAAAGGAGCGTCCTCTCTGTGATATGGTCACCAACAGCTTCCGGTCCATGCCTCAAGAGTGCATGCTCGGGGCTGCTCAGTGCTCGAGAATCTGGCTTGGAGAAGTCGCTCGCGCGCGCGGTCCGTGAGTTCGTTCCAGCAGGTTCCTCGGCGCTGGCTACTGCTGGAATATACAGAGAGGTTAACGAGACGAGGGTTGCTAGTAGATTAGCGGGTACGCTCTCGCTTACCTTCAAACCTGTTGCGGGAGCATTCGCCCCACTTCCTGCCTTTGTGTTCAAGTTTTCTCCTCGAGTTGAGGCGGTTTTTTCGTCCGGATTAATTCTAAACATACTATAGCACTAAAAAGATGGGCCCCCGGCACTAGCAGGGTGGTGAAAAATGATCTCCTGTTGCGCATTTCGATAGTTTGACTTCCTTCGTTGCCACTACGGCGAGGCCTTGATACGCCAAGCCTCGACGAAGCTTTAAGCGAAGTCGGGTCCGGTTTTTCCGTCGTCTCCGCCTCGTTTCGTCAAAACTCTCAAAATGCTCACGACGGAACCATTTTTCACTACCCTGTTAGTCAATCTGCTTGGCGTGCCCCCCCCCATGCGTCATTAATTACTGTCGGTATGGCTTGTTGAGGTCGCGATGTGATTTATCCCCCGCCCGACGGTGATGGAGTGATGCGGAGACATGCCCGCGCGCGGGCGCGGAAGGGCAGTGGCGCTGTTATGGGTATATCCCCAGACCGTATTTGCCGCTCCTGTGCTCAACCGTTTATCGCGAATGATGATGATACGGAATTAAAATTAAGATGTCGGATGTAGCTTAAGTGCACAGCGGCGTGCCGACAGAGGGAGTGCGCCGCGTTCAGTAATCTCATGTTAAAACCGCCTGTCGCAGAGTTTGAGCAATTTCGGATGCGTTTTATATCCAATCACCGAGTTGTTTGCGTAGCAATCCAGCTCAGCTACCCTTCCCTGGTGCTGCGTCATCGTATGGATGATTATAAAATAGGGTCTTCTACGGATTTAGTGGGTACTTATGCTCAGTGTGAGGCCCGAAATCACCGGTTTTAGCCCTCAAAAAGACGGGTTTCAGGTTCACGAGCAGGTGCACGTTCACGTCCCAATCTTTCAGAAAGCACCCACTCGATTCCGCGATGAGCCCGAAAAACCAGCAATTCCTTGTATCAAGCCATTAGCACTCCTCTAAAGCGACCCAAGAGATAAAGTTCTACCGCCAATTCGCCGACGTAAGATCTTGGGGCTATTGTGTGTGGTAGCCCGACGGAAGCTAACGGCACCATGGCTGAGCTAGTAAAAGGCAGTGGACCCAATCAACGACGTCCCGACCAATCGCGCGCGCCAGACGAGCAGGCCCAGGTTCCGTCCACAGGCGAGTCTCGTCAAGATATCCAACGAAGATTGCTGCGCGAGGCTCGCCAAGCCGAACAAGCTCCTCCTCAGACCACAACAGCAACTGACCCTCGCGCAGAACAGGTTTTGAAGCTGCAAGAGTCCTTTCAGCGAGATGCTGTGCATGGATCCTCACCCGAACAGCGAGGTCGTCTCAGCGCGAGTCTCAAGACATCACAGGACCTGCTGGCTCAGTATCAACACGTCAACGAACAGATTAAGACACTTGGCCCGAACGCGGATCCCGCCACTCTCCAAGACCTTCAAACGAGAGCGGATCTCCTTATCAAACAATCCGCGGCGACCCTGCTCCACGCTAACACTGAACGGACAATCGATGGAATCGAGCAGCGCCAGGAGAGGCTATCGCAATCAGTTGAGAAACTAGAAAAGGAGATTCAAGAGCTTGAGAAGCTCGATGAGAGAGACCCTCGACGTCTCGTGGGGATCCTTGAGGTCAAAAAGGACCAACTACACGCGCTTGGGGAGACTAAGACCGCGCTAGAGACCATGAAGTCGAGCCTCTCAAGTAGTCTCGCGACCTCCGATTCTTTCCTCAAGAGAGCGACGGAGCTAGGCAAAGGGCAGCCTATCTCGGCGGCTCATCTCGCCGAGGCGAACGCGAATATCGATTCCGGGCTGCTTGTGCTCGAGGACGCGGATAGAAAGACGAGCCTTCAGGCTATAGATACCGGGTTACATCGTCTCGAGGAGGCGCAGCGTCAGGAGATCGAAAGAAGAGAGGCATTCGCTCAGAACATCGCTCGCTTCGACCAGCAAGAACAGCGACTTCAGGAAGCGGGCAAGGCCTCCAGTGGGCGCGCTCAGTCCAACATCAACGATGCGCTCCGAGCAACCAGTGATATAACTACGTTAAACTCCTCCTGGAAGCCCTTTCAGGGCTTCGT
>JALRCK010000397.1:0-282 GCA_023262305.1 Deltaproteobacteria bacterium | reverse complement strand
GTGACCGGAACTACATCCGCGATGGAGACCTCTCGCGACAACCTTTTGTCCGCAGCGGATGAGCAAAACACCGCGACCGGTCAGTTATTGGAGGAGCGCAAGAGCGTCATGAGGGCTCGAGAGGAATACATCAAATGGACGCGCTCCGGCTTCGAGGCGGAGAAGCAGGGAGACGTCCAGAAGGCCCAAGCGCTCTTCAACCAAGCCGCGCACATCAACCAAGCGACCGCTGACCTTGGCAATCCAGAAAGTATCTCTCAGACGTTGACCCATCCATCAAAG
>JALRCK010000396.1 GCA_023262305.1 Deltaproteobacteria bacterium | reverse complement strand
TCGCCTTGTTGGGATTGAATGGATAGGGCACGCCAGACCAAAGCGTCTCGTGGTGGGCTTGTTTGGCCACCAGCTCGGTTTTGTTGCTTCATGGTTTTTTTGGGATGAGGGGCTCCTTGGGTTGACCTCAAAGAGCCTCCTCCCAATCCCCCAGCCATCGGCGCGTTCCGAGAACTCATGTTGGAAAGGGGGATGGAGTAGGTTTGATATGGATCGACGGTTTTCTTTGTCGCACTTTTGGCGAAAAGGTTTATGGGACGTTTGCTCCTCGATATCGATACGACACAGGGCGATGATGCCGTGGGCACTTCGAGGCGCTCTCTTGGTCGGAGTGGCGGTAGCGAACCCATCTCAGGTAGTCGCTCAGACGTCAGCTTTGCCGGTGTTTCCGGGCGCCGTGGGCTTCGGAACTACAACGGTCGCCGGCTCCGGTCGAGGTACCAGTCCGGCAAAGACAACGATCATTAAGGTCACAAACCTCAATGACTCGGGAACCGGTTCTCTTCGTGCATGTTTGACGGCGAGCGGTCCCCGTACCTGTGTGTTTGAGGTCGGTGGTTACATTAATCTTCTCACGAAGATTACGATAAAAACCCCTAACGTCTCGGTGTTTGGGCAAACAGCGCCGTATCCGGGCATTCAAGTGCGCGATGGGAGCATAGTTGTTCAGGCTGATGACGTTTTGATTCAACACATCGCGTCGCGCCCCGGCGACCGCAACCTTCCGACTGATGGTGGCACCGGAGTAAAAGCTAGTGACCGAGACGCGTTTGGAATCTGGGGGAACACATCGTCAGATCCTGTGGAGCGAATCGTCCTTGATCATGTGTCAGCGACGTGGGGAATGGATGAATCGATATCGACGTACACGGGCGCAAACGGTACGGCCGACGGGACCACGCCTATACGCAATGTGACGCTCTCTAACTCAATCGTAGCGGAGGGATTAAACAACTCGAATCATGGTGACACAGAGGGTAAGCACTCGATGTTCTCCCTTTTGGGCTCGAACACCAAGAACTTCACCTACTATCGTAACTTAGTGGCAAGCTCTAATGGTCGCCACATCCGCATGAAGATGAACTCTGATATCGAGTTCATCAATAATTACGTGTACAACTTCGCCAACTCGGCGACCAACGGATACAACCAATGGAACATGGATTACAGCTCCGGTGCGACTGGTAACCGGATCAATTTCATGTACAACCACTATCAGAGAGGTCCAACCACAGCGGACACAACGTCCCCGGTGTTCTTCTACAGCAGCCTCACTCCATTGGCTTCTCGAATTTATGTCTCACATAATATCTCGACAAACACTCGACCAACGGACTCAGGGAGCGAGTGGCTGATTGCGAACGCGAATGGAAAGGGACTTCCGGCCTCCATGCAAGCCACCTCTCCGGCGTTCCCGCTCTCGAACGCGGCCAACAATCTGGTCGCTCCAACGAGTCTCTTAAGTGTGATTACACCACAAGTAGGGGCGCGACCGTGGAATCGTTACGCGCATGATACTCGAATTATCAACGAGGTTGTTACCAATACTGGAAAGCACAAGGATTGCACGACCACGAAAACGTGCTGTGTGACCGGCAGTGGGGGCAGTGGGTTCTGTCCGACTCCCGGAAGGATCCTGATCGATGGCTCGGTAAAGGATTTGACCAAGCCGATTGATGCGTGGTCGCCGCTTACTGCAACCACTCGTGCGTTAGTGCTGCCTGCAAACCCGATGGATATCGCGGCAAATGGCTACACTAATCTGGAGAATTACATCTTCTCGTTCACGAGTGACTCCGGAGCAGGAGGGGCTACGCCAACTCCGGTTCCTCCAACATCCACGCCAACACCATCGAGCACGCCAACTCGCACGAGCACTCCAACGAGTACTCCAACGAGCACGCCAACGTACACTCCTGTAGTGGTGTTTCCGACGGATACGCCTACTCCCAGGCCTACGAGCACGCCGACGGTTGTGCCTCCAACAGCCACGCCTACCCCGACCTTCACCGCGGTGCCGACTATCGCGACGCCAACAGCGACACCTACGTCAGCACCACAGAAGCTCTTCAAGGTGCTTAAGGTTACCTCCCTGGCGGATAGTGGGGCAGGGACCTTGCGAGATTGCGTTGTGCAGGCGTTCCCAAGAGTGTGTGTCTTTGAGGTATCTGGGCGGATCACGTTGGCATCCGATCTTCTGGTCACGCAACCCGACCTCGTCGTAGCAGGGCAAACAGCTCCGTCTCCGGGAATCCTGATCACGAACGGAGGTTTCAACATCCAGAGCCCAGAGGTTCGAATCGAGCACCTTGCGTTGCGTAGTGGAGATGGAACATCGGGAACTGATCCCGCTGTTCGTCGAACTATCACGATTCAAGGTCTTGTGGCGAAGAATATCAAGCTCAAAAACCTCTCGATGTCCTGGGGTATTGACTCCAATATGACAACGGTTGGATCGGTTGAGAACGTCACAGTGCAGGACAGCATCATAGCCGAAGCGTTGTGGCACTCTATCCACCCGCTTGGGGCGCGCTCGAACGGTGTCCTGGTCGGTGAGAAGGCTCGTGGGGTTATCTTCGTGGGCAACCTGCTCGCCGCTAACGTGGATCGTAATATTCGGTGGAAGTACGATACTCGTGGAGAGATGATTAACAACGTGATCTACGGATGGGGTGGAACAAGCAATTGGAACACCACCAATATCTCGGATCTCGACAACAAGGATATCGGTACATACCTCGATGTGATCGGGAACGTGTACCAGCCAGGTCCTCAGGGTTTGAGTGATGCGTACGCAGTGTACACAGAGAATACGCCAACAGGCACTCGGCTCTACGTATCTGACAACATCGCTCCGAAGATATCGAACGTTGAGTCCCAGTACAGAGCTGGCTCGCGAATCTTCTCCGGACCGACTCCGATCTCGGCGTCGAGCACGGCGAGCTCGGTATTCGCGAAAGCTGGTTCACGACCTTGGGATAGAAACCCCGATGATCTTCGGATCATTGCTGGAGTTAAGAACAAGACGCTTATGCTGCGGGATAGGGTCGGTACATGGCCGACCTACACCAAGAA
>JALRCK010000395.1:2716-3076 GCA_023262305.1 Deltaproteobacteria bacterium | reverse complement strand
CCAAGGAGGATGTCTATGTCGCCAACAAATGTACAATCGCAGTTTTGTGCTAATCCTAATTATTTCACTTCGGTTCTCACACCAGCAGTAGAGAGACGACTGCCAGCCCAAGATAGCTACTCGGGCATGGCAGTTGATTACCTTACTCATGCACGTCCCTTCTTTCAGACGGTTTCTCAGGACCTCTGTGATGATGGTCGGATGAGCTTTGAGAGTGCAAAGAGCGCCACAAGCTTCATCACTCGCAGTGCAACCACAGCGGCTGTAGCAGTCGGAACGGTAGGGCTCGCTGTGACAGGCGCGGTATTCGGCTCCCCATTTGTAGCGCTTGGTCTGGGTGCTGCGGCACTCGGCGTGCTG
>JALRCK010000395.1:0-2706 GCA_023262305.1 Deltaproteobacteria bacterium | reverse complement strand
CTGCGGAAAAAGCGGTGTTTGCGGTGGGCTCTTTCGCTGGCGAGCTCTTGGAGGGAGTAAAAAAGGATCACGAATAAAAGAGATCTTGTTGGGGGTAGGACCACCATCCATACCCCCAACAAAATCAGCGTTAATCAGGACTGACATGTGGGGCTCCGAATGAGTATAGTCTCCGCGTGAAGATCTTACTCCTCTGCTCCCTAGCAACACTCATCGTCCGGGCATCTCTACCCACGTTGGTGCTTACTCTTGCGTACACCTTGTGGGCGTTTTTCAAACGCGACGATCGGTCGTGCTTGCAGCGCACCGTCGTTGTTGGAGCTCTTATTCCCCTGTGTGGTGCTTTTCCAGACCTTGTTGCGGGGCTGCTCGTGCTCACGCTGCTCTCCCTTGACCTCTCATGTTCACGCTCTCGACCAATCCTTTGGGCAGCGCCCGCTCTTATTCTCACCGGGATATGGGCAGCAACCAGATTAATTGCTGAGTTTGATATCGCCCCATTCGTAAATCTCTACGCTGGACGAGACGGCCCAGGTGATTCCGGCTTCTCCAACGTCCTACGCTGGCTACGAGGAGGTCCGCCCGGGTACTACGTCGCTCTCGAGGACTGTATTCGCCTCATTCTCATCGCTTCACTCTGGTCCGTGCTATCTCTTGGCAGGGGGGCTTCATTTGCAAAGGGGCTCCTCTCTGGTGGCACGTTGTGTGCTGCCCTTGCTCTCGTTGAATGGTTTGCTCCGGAATCGTTCTCGCTTGTGCGAGATCCCTCGCCGTTTTGGAAGGGGATTAATCGCATGACCGCACTAGCAACAGACCCAAACGCGCTTGGAGTGCTCGCTGGTGCTCTCATTCCGATCGCATATGCGACGTTGAGGGGGCGTGCGTGGTTCGTGATCGCTGTACTTGTGCTCGGCGGACTCTATTCTGGGTCGCGCTCGTTCTTCCTTTTGCCGGTTATTACAGCTCTCTACATTGGGTGGCGGATAAAAGGAGCACGCTTCGTCTGCATCTGGGGTGGTGCGACCGCCGTTTTCGTAGCAATTCTGATAGGCAGCACAACATTCCTTCCTGAACCACCTGCCGGGCTCGTTAGAATACGAGAAAGCTTGGACCCGACACGTATCTCTGCAACCCTTGAGAGCCGTACCATCTTTACCCGTCTCTCCTTTGAAGCCTTTAAGAGCGCGCCTCTCACAGGCGTTGGACTCGGCAGATTCGATGAGTACGTCGTTCCCCTCTCTCACTCTTTAAACCTTGGCACCGGTCTATGGCGCGACGGGGCAACGAGCGCATACCTAGAGATCCTTTGCGAGCTCGGAATTATCGGTGTGGTGGTTTTCTCCATCGTTGCATTATCGCTCAGACGAGCTGACAATGCGGACATCATCTTTCGGGGGCTGGGGATCGCATTCCTCGTCATCCTCGCCATCATGCCCCATACGAACTTTCCCGAAGGGGTTGCCCTCGCGGGACTACTTCTTTCCCAAACGGTGACTCCCCGTGCCATCACTCCCCGGACGGCGATCGCGGCAGTTGTTACGGTGAGCATGATCGTTCCCTTTTGGTATGCACCCAGCGCGGTCTACGGCTTTTATCCTTGGGAACAAAATGATCAAGGATTCATCCGATGGACAGCAGCCGAGTCGGGCGGCGCGCTCGCATGTGTTGATTCAGCAGAACTCAAGCTCCTCAACGGCTCACCTCAGATACAAGATGTTGAAGTGAGATCCCCAAACGGATCTCAACTTCAAACTCTTCACCGGGGGGAGGCTCTCACAGTAAAGCTTCCGTGCACAAATGGAACAGCGAGATACCTTGTGAACGTTTCCCCTGGTTTCACCCCTTCCAAATTCGGATTCAAAGGGGATGAGCGATTGCTGGGCGTACGGCAAATTGCGCCGCAACCGATTCCATAATTCCGACAAGAGCACTATCTTCCTACGGAAGTCGAATGTCTGCTCGAAGACTTCGATCGTCGCGGGCAAGAGCCCGTGCCTCCCACTGGGCCCACTCCTCCCACGCGGCTTGGACCCTCGCTGGGTCAAGGCCGTACTCTTCTATGTCCCGCCTCATCCCTCTTGCCAAGGCCTCTTCGGCATAGGTGTCGAGCCAGATGCGTAAGTCATAGAGATTTACAAGCTCGGGACTCAATACACCACACCCCTCTAATACGACGACTTCCACACCATGTAGCCGTATCGGCTCATCTATCAAGCCATCCGGTGCGCCAGAGAGGTAGCCCCAGTTGTAACGATGACACTCCAGATCTCTCCTGCCTTGACGAAATGGCTTCAGTACCTCGTCTATAAGTCGAGGGGCATCGAAACGCGCTTCGTCTCTAAGGTCTGCTTTCGGCAGGTGAAACCAATCAAACTCCACATGCACTGCGCCTGCAACAGCTGCTACCACCTTCCGAGCTAAAGAGGATTTACCAGCCCCTCCACGACCATCGATTGCGATTACCAAACGGGGAGTGGCAGCTTGCAGAGTCTCAATGCGTTCGATAATTAAGCTCTCCATGTTCATGCCTCGTTGATGCGACATGCCCTCATTCCCAGTAGAGACACGCTCCGTCATCGGGGAACTCGCCATCTCGTTGTACAAGCAGCTGTCTAGCTTGAAGAGGCACTTACTTGCAAGATGTGTAGCTCTCAGGCAAGGTTCGTAGATACCTCGCAAATGCCGCCTCCTCTTGCTCCCTGCGCG
>JALRCK010000394.1 GCA_023262305.1 Deltaproteobacteria bacterium | reverse complement strand
GGTAGCTCGCGATCGGGTTGTTTATTTCGTGTCGCTCCGAGAATTGCCCGTAGAAAATTGAGCAATTCGAATGATGAATCTCCGGGCCCTTTTGTGGATACACCAACGTAACGAATCTGCGGTGTCGTCGAGCGAGAAGGTGTTGCGACATGACGCTGTTGAGGTTTCGGGGTGATAGCGCGTCTCCCTTGCCCTCTAGAACCCAAGAGCAGAACGATGTGAATGGCCGCACTTGCTCGTACGCTGACAGGCCTATCAAGGCAGTCATGCCAACGATTAATGGCGCCGCGATCAACTTGACTCGGATAGCTCCGATCGCCTGGCAAACACACTCAAGCGGAATAGCGACCACAAACATCACGAACACAAGGCCCACAAAGTGATGGTAGTAGGAGGGAGGGTTCGTAAGAAAACCACTTCCAAAGCCGATACTACCAGCCATCGAGATGAGCGCCACTGGGGTCGCCAGACTTCGCCTGCGAAAAAGTAGGAAGAGAAGTCCAGCACCAAAGAGGCTACCCGTAATCGCCATACAGATGGGGTCGGAGCTCTCGGATGGCCACGGTGGGCGATCCGGATGCCTCAGAATAGCGCCAAAAGCGGATCCCATCTGAGAGAACCACACCGAAAGATCTGTAGTGAGTTTATTTCCAGCCAAAAGTGGGGAAGAACCAGCAAGTCTATAAGATAGGTGCTGATTGTTGGCGTAAAAATAATAGTGAGGACTGAATACCACCACCATCGAGGTGGCCATGACTAAGAAGTCAGTGCGATACGCCCACAGCGTGCGGAGGTGCACCAGTCCGAAATAGATAACAATCCCGGCGCCTATTAAGGGGAACGTGGTGAACGTTCTGACAGTCATCATCGACCAGCCAGCCCACGCTCCAGCGAAGGCCCAATCCCTCAGTTGTTTATATTTTATGCCACGGCAGGCAAAATAGAGGCAGAACACAAAAGGGGCTGTCGACTCTGTCACATACGGAAGCCTGGAGTATGAGAGTAGATTGTGTTGGGCCACGACAAGAACACCAAAAATGAGCCCGAACCTGTGCGATACGGTCTCTCTACCGAGGAGATAGCAGCCCCATACGAGAGCGACAAACCATATGAGGCTCGGCACACGAACGGCCCATTCCTGAATACCAAAAAGCCACATACTGGCGGCCATTTGAAGGAGCCACAATCTTCCAATCGTCTGACCGGCTCGCAATTCGAACAGGGGATACCAGTTATCGTGCAGGACCATTACAGCTTCGTCCGCTGTGATACCAAAGTCAAAGTGGGTATTCGGGGGACACTCCGTCCACTTATACACGCGAGTGGCGACGGTGGTGGCAAGTAGGGCAAAAACCCAAGCACGCTCGCTGAACGATGACTTGATTTTAGGCAGTGGTGATGAGAAGGCCGAGAGGAAGAATACCTGCCCTGCGATCCAGGTCGATAGGATCAAGATCGGGTTGCCCCCCGTCTGCATAAGGTAATGAATGAGAACCACGGAGGAGAGCGCAAGGAAGACCAAGATGTTTGAAGCTGACTGTCGCGGTCGTCCGTTGCTCGGCGTGCACATGGAGGCGAGGCCCCTGTAGAGACCCTCGGTATGTCCCAAGTAGAGCAGCGATGCCGATGAAATAAGCGCCCCGAGCCAGTACCAGCCCCACGATCTCAGAGAGCCTATAGCTCTAACCTCGGGATAGATCCACCACGACAACCCCAGCCCTCCCAAGGAGCAGATGAAAAGAGTGGCGTTCAGAATCTTTGAGCCTATTGAACCTGCCGGAGATAGTCCCGCCGAATCCGGAGTAGCGGATGTCTCCTGGGCTGGCCACCACGTGGACCACAACGTTGGAATGAACCGTTTTATCAGCAGGGCGAAACCAATGGATGCTAGTAAAGAATAGCAAATAAACGCGAAGAGTGATGTCGCGGTGAGACTTGGGCGCAAGCTATCTAAGTTGGCGTTCACTCCCAAGGGGACGTAGGCAAGGTTCGTTGATGTGAGTCCAAGACCAAGCCCCTCTCCGGTTAGCGCCATCGCGCATGACACCGGCGTTTTGGATTGATACGATGCTGTCGTGCCGTCAGATTTAAAGAGACGAACCGTTGTCTTATCTTGGTACATCGCGACGAGTCGCTGTTTGCTCGACTGCACTGCGATTATCTCTTTAAAGTCAAAAGGGGCGACCGCCCGTCGGACCTCTTTGAGGGATAAATCTAGGGTTATTATTTCGTTCAACGCGGAGTCGAGGGCGACGACGTTGGTTCCGTCCTCAACGGCGACATCCTTAATCAATATCGTTCGTCCCGCGGACTCGCTCGTGAACAGGGCTTTGGTTTCCCCCTCCCAAGATACGAGAGCGAGATCGCCCGATGTTCGAAGGATGACTATGCCCATCTGGGCTGGGAGAGGCACCGCGTTAACGGCTACATGGCTCGCGATATCCCTACGAATTGTCCCGTCCAGGCGCACGTCAGCGACAGTGCTTCGATTAGTGACAACGAGATAGCCGTCAGGGTGTCCAGAAATGCGCCGCGGCGCGCCCCCGAATTGAACTCGTTTTCGAGGATTACCCTGACCGTCAACGAGCACCACGGACTGAAGGTGAGAGCTGCCAAGGGCGAAGGAGTCAGGCGAGGCCGCGGAGCAGTTGATAAACGGGGGAAGGTTAGCGATCCTCCGAGTTGGTTCAAGAGAATCGTTGTAAAGGATGATGGAGTCGGGGCCCCCGGCAGGGACCTCCTGCGCGACAACCACTTCCGGTTTTAATGACGAGAGGCACAAGAAAAGGGCCCCCAGAAGGATATACGACCTTCTCCAGTACTGTTCCTTGGGCATGTCCAACGTTCTCCGTCTCTTCAGCAAGGATGGTAGGTAGGGACATGGGTTTTTGACAAGATCAATTAGTGAGGTCAAAGTCTTATTGAACCTTAGCTACACGGTGTGGTCAGTGGACTCTCGATTTCCCGCTCCGTTAACAAACAGGTAGTTTACTCGAACCTTCCGGAACGAGCGTCTCAGTCATCGCGGTATACCCAGGGGTGCTTCGGGAACGTTGTTTTGAGCTAGGTATCTTATCA
>JALRCK010000393.1 GCA_023262305.1 Deltaproteobacteria bacterium | reverse complement strand
GAACATCCTCTTGAACAACATACGCGGTCTCATCGAATTCGATGTCGACGTTATCCTTGATCAACTTCGACTTCCTGCGGTCACCGAACTTTTCCGAGAGCTGCTCAAGCTCGGAGCAGACAAGCGACTGCAAGGCAGACTTGCTCTTGAGGAGCTTTTCAATTTCTTTAACCCGCTTCTCCTTCTCAGCGAGCTCCTTCTCTATCTCCTCAATGTTCGTACGCGAGAGTTGATAGATTCGCATGTCAACGACCGCAAACGACTGCACCTCTGAGAGCTTGAACCGAGCCCGTAATTTCTCAGCTGCATCAGATCTTCCGTCACTCTTACGGACGATCTTAATTGCCTCATCAAGCGCGTCGTAGATGATAACCAATCCCTCGAGGATGTGGATGCGCTCAAGCAGCTGCTTGCGCTCAAACTCTAATCGCTTCTCAGTGACCTCCATGCGGAAGTCGAGGAAATGCTTCAGGCACGATTTGAGCGAGAGGAGCTCAGGTCGTGTTGCTCCCCCCTCCGCGGGAACCAGCGCCGTCAGGTTGACTGCGAAATTCGACTCAAGGGGAGTATTCTTAAAGAGGTAGGCCATCGCGACCTCAGCGTCCGCGCCACTCGCTAGCTCAAGAACGATACGCACCTCATCAGTCGACTCATCGCGAACATCAACGAGCTGAGGAACCTTGCGATCAACGATGAGCCCCGCGATACGCTCAACAACAGTTGCCTTGTTTACTGCGTATGGGATCGACGACACCACGATCACCTGCTTGCCGCGAGCCTGCTCCTCTAAGCTCCACTCCCCTCGCATGCGAACGGAGCCACGCCCAGTTTCATACATCTCCACGAGCTCTTTTTGCGAGTTAAGGATGTTGCATCCCGTTGGGAAATCCGGAGCTTTGATGATGCTCGTGAGCTTCGACGTTGTTATCTCTGGATCTTTAGCAAGCTCAACGATCGCCTTGATCGTATCCTTGAGGTTGTGAGGTGGAATGCTCGTTGCCATTCCAACCGCGATACCGGTTGCTCCGTTGATCAAAAGATTCGGCACACGACTCGGTAGAACAACGGGCTCCACAACGGTTGCGTCGAAATTGTCACGAAATGCAACAGTCTCTTCGTTAATCTCGCCGATAACCTCGAGCGCGAGCTCTCGGAGCTTGGCCTCTGTGTATCGGTATGCGGCGGCGTTGTCGCCATCGAGAGATCCGAAATTTCCCTGTCCATCAACGAGCGGATAGCGGAGCGAGAAGTCTTGCGCCATTCGCACCATCGCTTCGTAACACGCGACGTCACCATGCGGATGGAAGCGCGCGAGCACCTCTCCGACCACCGCTGCTGACTTACGGTGGCTTGAGGAGGGCTTCAGGTTCAGGTTTTGCAGCATGGCGAAGAGGATTCGACGCTGAACTGGCTTGAGGCCATCGCGCACGTCCGGGAGGGCTCGACCCGAGACAACGCTAAGAGCATAGGTGAGGTACCGATCACGCGATTCGTTTTGAAGGCTGGTTTTGATAGTAGCCATAGAACTCCTAAACTACTGCGGCAAAGCCGCTTCGGAAGCGAGAAAAACATTGATTTATTAGCACCTTAATCACAGTAGCGAAACTCTTTTCCAAACAAATCCAGCACTTTTCATCCGTGCTCAAGCAAAAAAAAAGCGCCCCTTTCGGAGCGCTTTTAAGCTTAGCTAGACGCTAATCTTACATTGCCAATCGGAGACCAGCTGTAAGGAACACGTCTGTATCAGCATCGATACCAGCCGTAAGCTTGAGAGCAAGCTCGTCTGTCAAAGCGTTAAGAGCAGTTCCTGTGTATGTCCACTGTCCGCCAGTAACGTTGTAGATGCTGTTTACGTTGTCATAGAGAGCCTCAAGGTCAAGCTCAAGGGTGTCCGAGTATTGGTGACGAACAGCAAGACCTGAGTATACGCCGTCATCATCAGCATCCCCAGCAGCGTCGATATTAACGTGCGAGGCACCTACTCGAGCGACGAAATCGATTCCGTTGCAGTATGAGTAGTAACCAGCAAGACCGTACCGGAAGAAGCTCTGGTCGATGTTAACGCTAGCACCCTGGATACCGGAGTTAGCATAGTTGTAACCGAACTCAGCCGCGAGGTTATCGATTGGGCTGTAAGAAACACGAGTATCAACTCCGTTGGAATCATTGATACCCTCTGCATCAACGTGAGCCCATTGGTAGGACACGTCCGCATAAGTATACTTCATCAATGGATCAGCTGAAGCTGTTGTTGCGCCGCCTACTGCAAGAAGGGCAGCGAGAATCATCTTTTTCATACGAATCTCCACATTTTACGTTCTAACGGACTAACGTCCACGCGGAGACTATTCCAAGAATGGAGGGATGCCGCAATAAGAAAAATTATCTAATCCTACTAGGCTATTAGCGCCGTCATGCTGCCGACGCCACCTCCTGAGAGGGTTAAAAGCTCGTCAATTCGCCCACCTTTGTTCCAATCAAGAACGAACCCAAGACGCCTCCAAGAGCCGAATAATTCACCATCGAGCACTCGATTCCCTAAAAGCCCAGATGACACCCTGCCTTTCTATCCCTGGGACCCAAAGAGGTGTACACTCCCCAGTGCTTGCAAGACCCCACTTCCTCGCTATGCTCGTATCAAGTGACTTTACATTAACAAAGAGCCCCGCGTTTATCGCCTTTGAGGGCATCAACGGCTGCGGCAAGACGACCCTCCACCGCCTCCTCTCGCAACACCTTGTAACGGCAGGGCAGAGCGTTTGCGATACCCGGGAACCAGGTGGAACCCCGCTTGGTCATGAGCTTCGAAAGCTCCTCTTGGAATGGCAGGGCGGGGCAAAGTCGCACCGGGCAGAGCTCCTGCTGTTCGCTGCCGATCGGGCTGAACATGTAGACAAAGTTATTCGGCCCGGTCTCGCTGCTGGGAAATGGGTGCTCACGGACCGATTCATCTACTCCACGATCACCTTCCAAGGTCACGGCAGGGGGATCGACAGAGCACTCATCGATGAAGCTAACAACCTCGCCGTGCAGGGAACCCTCCCCGACCTCGTAATCCTGCTCGACCTCTCCCCGGAGGAAGCATTCAAGC
>JALRCK010000392.1 GCA_023262305.1 Deltaproteobacteria bacterium | reverse complement strand
GGATAGCATCTGAGCGGTGATCAACATTGTGAGCTCGGAAATCATACAAGAGTGTCGACGAATCAGTTGAGCTTGAGTGGTTCGTCGGACCATACTGACGAGCAACCTCCAGCGTTAAGCCGAGTTGCTGCTCGTAAAACACAGCGGCCTGGTTGAGTAGACCAACTATCTGATTGTGACAAGCCGATGCGGATGAGCACCCTACAGCGGTCATCCAAGCTGAATCAAAATCGGTTCCCATGTACAGTACGTCGTATGATGCTTTGGTTGTAACCTCTCCTGACCTCTCCAGGCTGTGGGACGTATTTGAATCATGGTTGCGATCGCGAGTGCCGCACGCCAGCCCCTGCAGTGCAAAGGGAGATAGTGTCTGTGCTCGAGCAGCGACAGGGGAGGCGCGAGGGGTACTGAGGAGAGCATGGACTGTCACCAAGCCAAGCGATGATCTCTTTCCTCTACGCTTCGTTCGAAGTGTGATCTCAAGCGAGGGAGTTTTATCGGAGAGGTAGAGCGTCGCTGCAACTGGCACTGTGATCGTTTCTCTTGATGATCCCGCATGTCGGAGCCGCGCAGTGCCCCGAAGGAGGAGAGGGCGTGTCAGAGAGTCATCGAGTGATTGGTTGTTCGTCTCGCGAATGATGAAGCGAGGGTCGATCACTCGATCAAGTGACAAGGCGATGTTGGAATGACCTGACACGGCAAGCGTTAGATTGAGTGAGGGGATTTTAAAGTGACATCGACGAGAGGCGCAACGCTGTGCTCGGATGGAAGCGGGCAGTGCTTTGACCGCGTCTACCTCGCCTGAGATGGTCGCGTTGGAGCTGAGCACTCGCCTCTGCGCCAGAGTCATCCTTGGCATCGACAGAAGAAAGATGAGCGCAACGATGGTGCACAGGATTAAGTACGAACTTTTTGCTCGCTGCCAGTGATGCATCGTTGAGAATCCTCGCGGAGGTTTTGCGGAAGAACGGCACACATCCTCCACCTAAGGGTTAACGACTAATCGGCGGAAATACATGAGCATTCGTTGAAGGAGAGGGGGCTAAGTTCCACCTTTGAGGAGCGGAGATGCCCAAGGGAACCGTGTTTTATAGCCCTTGAGGGCTCAGAGGTGGGGTGTTTTTAATACTCAAGTCCCATCGTCTCAAGGCGGGTCTCAAAAGCCCCAACTCGAACGGTAGACCCAGGTCTCAGCCCTTCATTAAAAAGCAGGGAGCTGCCGATAATCCAACCCCTGGTGCCATCCGTCATGATGACGCGGTACCAATCACCGGTTCTGTGCTCGATGGTTACCACGCTGTTGCGGGAGACTCGCAAAATAGTTGATTCGCGTGCTCCGGGCCCGATACGCAACGGCGCATTATCTTTGGTGACCCGCGCCACTGTCGTATAGGCATCGGCGCGCGTATCCACAGAGTCTGTGTTGTCGGTCCCTGGGGCGGAGACCTGTTGTACATCCGAGGACACCTGTTCAACGCTCTCGGGTGAACGATTTGAAGTGCTGTCCTCGAGCTTTTGCGTGAGATCCAATGCTCGGGATTCGGATTGAGCCAACTTTGCCTTCGTCGTCTCTAGCTCTTTTGTGAGGAGGGCTAATTGTGACTCAGAAATTGCGAGGCGATGCTCTAAATCCTTAGCTGAGATCTGTTCAGACGGAGTACTGCGCTTAATTTTAGGGGTACGGTGAGGGCTTGATTGAGCGGTGACTGGAACGATCGTCGCGGGTGCAGGGTTGCGACTTTCGGGGACCTGCACCTCATCGGTCGTTGAGGGCTCAGGGAGCGCAGCCTTCATAATCTTGGGGCGGTGCACGTTTGAGGGCGCTGCCGTTTTAATCGGCGCAGGCGCCTGGCGTTTTGGCTGCCCAGGCGTTGGCGACGCTGGCGCTGGAGCGGGTTCACTCGACGCTACATGTTTAACATTTGGTAGAGGAGTCGGTGTGCTCTCTTGAGCGCTCGGTGTGGCGCCCATGCTCAGCTGCTTAAGTAACTGATCCTCTATATCCCTCAATCGCGACTCGCGGTCGCTCGCCTGAGATGAACTGTCTGTTTGGAGCGAGGTTTCTGAAAGTGATGGGGCATCTTCGGCGGAGACCACAGAGCTGTGTGACCCATACAGAGCGACTGAAGCCACGGCTGAAACAGTGAGGGTGAGTGTGCGCACGGCCTTGGAGCGACCCGAGTTATGGGAATAGTGATGAGCAGTGTTCCAAAAGCCGATCATGATTGTCCGAGTCAGTCGTGCCGTGCTCCCTTCTACGCGATCCAATCTCGACATCGAGTCCGAAGGCTGACGATCGAGGAAACGCGTAGTGTAGGATCTTTCTGACAGCCCTGTCATGGTAAAACGTCCGATTTTTTTACTCAAACCGGACCCTCCTTTTCTGGGAGGATGGGGTAGTGTGCGGGGGGGATTGAGGGGAACCGTAAGTACCTTTTGAGACCCAAGCTGTTCGTAATAGACTAGTAGAGATACCCTTATGGATTCAGATACCAAAGCCGTTGTGCTCGATGTTGATGGCACTCTCTGTTCCCTTACAAGAGGTGTGGGGGAGATATATGCCGAACTATTGGCGGCTCAGGGGGTTGATAGTGACGCGGCCAGGCTCGCGGAGTGCGCGGTCGCCGAATGGAGGGGCTTTCAGCCAACCTACCTCAATGTTGGGCAGGGATACCAAACAGATCCCGAACGGGAGAAGTGGGTGTGGCATGAATATGTGCGGGGAGTTTTGACGAGAGCGGGGCTTGCGAGTGCAAACCGGCCCGATGTGGTGGAGTTCATCTATCATGCATTTTCCACAAAGGCTCATCGGGTCGTGACACCCGGTGCAGTTGAGTTTTTAAGGAAAGCTCGCCAGCGTGGAGTGTTTGTGGTCGCCGCAACGAACAACGACGACCGAAGCAAGCGTGTTTTGCTTGAGCTTGGAATTTCAGAGCACCTCGATGGTAGTTTCTCTGCAGGAGAGTTGGGCTGGAAGAAGCCTTCAGTCGAGTTTTTTCGAGCTCTTGAACGGCGATTGGGGCGTTCGTCCTCATCATTGCTTCATGTAGGAAACGATACCGCCCTCGATGTTGAACCAGCTCGCCATGCGGGGT
>JALRCK010000391.1 GCA_023262305.1 Deltaproteobacteria bacterium | reverse complement strand
GTGGAGGGGATAAGTTGTTATTGACGCCGTGTTTCTAAGACGACGTTGCCCGCTCCAACCGCTTAAAGTTCACCCCATATAGATGCGGGGAGAGCTAATTGAGCTTCGGTTGATTTTTGGGGGCCTGAGAGGCGGTAATTCTGTGTAGAAACAGGTGGCTAGGGGCAAGATTCGAGTGTCTGTGCCCCGATCTATGGCAGCGCATCTTCACCCGATTGTGAGTAGGTGGGGTCAAAAACAAAGGGCCCCTCGCATCGCTGCAGGAGCCCTTGGCTTGTTTCGACATGGTGTCGACGGGTATTACCAGCTGGACTTGGTGAGACCAGGGATAAGACCGCGGTGAGCCATTTCACGGAAGGTGATGCGGCTGATCATGAACTTTCTGTAGATACCACGTGAGCGGCCAGTGAGCTGGCAACGATTACGGATACGCTCGCGAGCACCGTTACGAGGCAACGATTGAAGCTTCATACGAGCCTGGAAGCGATCCTCATCGGAGAGCTTAGGATCGATGGCCTTCGCGCGGAGTTCCGCACGGATAGGGGTTTGGTGCTTAGCCATCTTGATGCGCTTATTGTTGCGAAGTATCGAGCTTTTCTTTGCCATACGGACTGTCTTACAAACTACTACGAGCCCCACCTGTTCTTAGCGTTAGTGGGGATGAAACTATACCCATGTGAACACGGATCTGTGATTTCGCACGGGACGGCAATAATATCAAAACTTTAGGTCGTGTCTATAGCAGCCAACCTGTTGATATTACTTGATCTGGCGGTCCTTGGCACCCTCACGGATGGAGAAAAGCAGGATAGTTGCCATCAGAATGAGGCTTGCTGCTAGGAGACTCAATGTCTGAATACTCATGATCACAAGGAGAGAGAAGGCTGTAATCGGTGCGAGTAATCCGCGAACGCCCGTAAAGAAGGTGTGCACCGCCATGTAATCGGGCACTCGCTCCGGTGGAGCAAATTTCGTTACCCACAGAGTCCACGCCACATCACCGCCAGAGGTTGAGAAACCAAATATCAAAGCTGAGAGGGCAAGCCCGATGTGCGCGTCGGTCATGAAGAACGAGACAATCCCGGTCAGGAACGACAGGTTGAGAAGAATTCTAAGAGTGAAGAAATTGATCGAGTCGAACAGCCGTCCCCACACATACGTTCCACACAGGCGGGCGAGGTTCGGAAGAACTGACACGAAGAGAGCGATCTCGAACTCCGTTAAGTTCAGCAAGTAGACGGGATTCGCCAGGTATTCGGTTCGTAGCGGAAGCATCATCAAGTTTCCAAAACCGAGAAGCATCCACGAGATGGTTGTGTTCCGAAGCAGCAAGTCTGTTTTGAGATAACCAAAACATGAGAAGAGGGGCGTAGGTGGCGCGCTCTCGTTATCTCCCGGGATGCGCGAAACCAGGTACGAGGAGGTTCCAAGCGCCACACCGAACAGTGCTACCAAAAGATAGTAGTAGTGGATCGCCCCATTGATGCACCATCCCGCGACGGATCCAAAAATAATACTCGTCAAAATTCGGATCGCTTGGTTCTGGGCATAGAGCTGCCCCCGCTTGCTTGGTGGATAGTTGTTGTTGAAGATTGAGGTGAGGAGGGGAGATGCGGTGGAAGGGAGAAGTATCCCGATGACCACGAGAGTCACGAACATCCCTCGGCCGTGCACCATGGAGGCGGCAAAGAACGCCATCGAGGAGAAACCGAACAACACAGAGAGAGCTCGTGGTGACGAGAGCCCTAGCTTTCGAGAGAGAAAGAGCATGAGTGGAGTGAGCAACAATCCCGAAGTTCCTGCTGCTGCGACCACTGACTTGTCGAGAGGTGTACCGTCGAAGTGGCGCACAAGAATCATGAGAAGAAAAACACCGTAGCTCTCAAAGATTCCAGCGGCGATCGCGCGATACCGTTCGAGTTGAACGGTGCGCCTGATTACCTCGGTAGGGGAAAGGTGTTTCGACATTGAAAAAGTGGGCGAACGGTGTATACCCTATACTCACTGGATTCTGTGGAGTCCGCAACTGTAAGACCTGCACACCGTATGTCCACACCGTTTACGAGGTATCAACTGGAGCAGCTCCTGCGAGGCTATCAGTCGTCTGATGACGATCGCGTGGCCGTTGCGGAGCGAATCATCTCGTTTATAGGAAGCACTGCAGCGTGTGCTGAACGAACAAACCTTGCCGGTCACCTTACTGGATCTGCGTGGATAGTAAATTCTTCGCGAACGAAAGCCCTCCTGCTTCATCACCGGAAACTCAACAAGTGGATGCAGCCAGGCGGCCATGCGGATGGAGATCTCAATCTCTTTATGGTTGCCCTTCGAGAGGCGCGTGAGGAGAGTGGCCTCGGGAATATCCACCCCGTGTCACGCGAGGTGTTCGATGTGGATATACATGAGATCCCTCGATTCAAAGATGTGCCCGCCCACTATCACTACGATGTGCGATTTCTATTCGAAGCGGATGATCGCGAGCATCCGGAACGAAACGACGAATCGAACGAGGTAGCGTGGATAGATCTCGCCGAGATTTCAAAATATACCGATGAGGAGTCGGTCTTGAGGATGGCGCGGGTGTGTCGTCTGTAAGCGCGTGTATGGCGTGCGATTGAGGTGCGAGTTCGCAAAGGATGGGAGGGCGACCGTGCCGGTCGCCGTGTTTCGTGAGGCGAAGGTCATTCGCGATGCGCGATATTTTTGGCGACCGACACGGTCGCCCTCCCGGGGTGCGGGTTTGGGATAAGGTACCTACGGACCCCCTTATTTCAAAAACCCCCGCAACTTCTCAATCTCCGACCGTGCCCCATCAATACTCTCAAGCGCCGGTGTCTCAAGGATAAACGGAATGTGCGCTAGCTTCTTGTGCGTGAACACTTTCCTGAGAGCTGCCTCGCCGATCAATCCGTCGCCGATATTCTCATGCCGGTCCTTCCTGCTTTCAAGCGCGGTCTTGCTATCGTTCAGGTGAATCGACCAAACCTTGTCAAGACCGAGGGTTTTCTCGACATTTTCAATCACGTCATCAAGGTGGTTCACGAAGTCGTATCCACTGGCCCACATGTGCTGCGTGTCTAGGCCAAACCCGACATTCTC
>JALRCK010000390.1 GCA_023262305.1 Deltaproteobacteria bacterium | reverse complement strand
CACCTGCGAGCTTCACCATCTGTGAGAGCGAGAGCTGCGCATCTCCCGTCCCGGGGGGCATGTCGATAATCATATATTCTACGACTCCCCAGTTCACATCTTCAAACATTTGGTGCAGAGCCTTGTTGAACATCGGACCCCGCCAGATCACCGCATCATCAGGGTGCTTGAGAAAGAACCCAAGTGAGATGTATTTGATTCCGTACTTTGCTGGCGGAATCAATTTCTCCTCGTGGTCAGGGATAACCTGCCCCCCACCGAGAAGGGTTGGGATGCTTGGACCATAAAAATCACTGTCTATCAGACCGACCTTGGCACCAGTTCGCGCAAGCGCGACGGCGAGGTTCACTGCCACCGTAGATTTTCCAACTCCCCCCTTTCCTGAAATAACCGGAATTATCTGACCAATCGTCGACATACTTACACTCCTACATCCTGAGCGACTTGCTCTTCATCCTCTTCGATCCGTTCATAGCCAGGCGCGGCGGGCTGAACCCAATCCTCGCCGTTGTGTGCCCTCATCGCTTCTCGTTCGAGCAACGACTTTGGAATCAACGAATCAACAACCTCCCACGGAAGAAGCTCTGAGAACTCGATCCGACGAGAAACATAAAAATCAACTGGTGGAACCCCCGCAAGGATCTCTCGATCAGTTCTCTTCATCAACCACTTCCAACTCTCTCCCCTTACTTCAGCCTCCATAAGGAGCTTGCCAACACGCCGATCTCCGCGAGACAGAAGTCCTTGGAAGTAGCTCTCCTTAGGGGGCTCAAAGCGGAACTCGAGGTTCGGAACCTTCAACACTCGCTTACGCAGCCGCTCGATCTTCTGCTCAAGGGTCTTTGGGTCGAGCATCGGCTCCCACTGAAAGGGCGTCGACGCCTTTGGGATGAACGGATTCACCGAAAGAGAGACCCACGCCATCTTACCACTTGGTCGAGAGATCTCTGTGACGGCATCGCGAACAGCTATAGCGAGCTGCGCAATCGCGTCGATATCCTCTTCTGTCTCTGTTGGGAGACCAACGATAAAGTAGAGCTTAAATCCCCGAATACCCGCCTCAGCAAGCTCACGTGCGGCATTAATTACTTGCTCGTTCACTACTCGCTTTCCTGCTGCGCGCCGCAGGCGATCGCTTCCAGCCTCTGGAGCAAGTGATACGGTTTTGTATTCACTCTCCGAGATACTAGCCGCAAGAGCCCGGGTAACTTTTTGTGACATGATTGAGCTCAGCGATGCACGACCACCCTTTTCAGCGACGGTCTGCGCAAGCTTGGCGATCGCTTTGTGAGAGGACACCGAGGCCCCAACAAACCCTATCGCTTCACTCTGCTCGAGCCCAACTTGTACGGTGTCTTGGAGGGTTTCCTCGTTACGTTTTCGGATCGGTCGATAAATGTAGCCCGCAACACAGAATCGGCACCCCATCTCACACCCACGCCCAGTCTCGGTGAGGAACATGTCCTTGAACTCGGTCTCTGGCGTGAGGATGCGGGAGTGCGTTTTGAACTTTGAGAGATCCTTCACGAAACGCCGTCGCGGACGCGATGGCACGGAATCTGGGGCCTCGTAGCGGTCCATCGTCCCATCATCGTTGTAGTGCGGATGGTAAAATCGCGGCACGTATACCCCCTCGATCTGTGCAAGCGCTCTGAGGAGCTCCTCGCGCGACCATCCCTCACACTTCGCTTTGTGATACACATCAACGAACTCGGGGAGGAGCTCTTCCGCCTCACCAATCACGATCACATCAAGCATGTCAGCAACTGGCTCGGGGTTAAGTGTCACCGCCGTTCCACCTGCGATCAGGATTGGAAAGCGAAACTTCGACTCTCGAGCGGCCTCCTCGCGCTCCTGCCATGATCCAAAAAGGAGCCCCTGGTTGTTAAGCACCTTGAGGAGGTGCGGGTAGTCGGTTTCGAAAGAGAGTGAAAATCCGAGTATGTCACAGTCCCCGAGAAGGTTGTTATTCTCGAACGACCGCCACTTAGTAGCAGCAACTTTTTCGGAGTCGAAGTCCTCAGGGAGAAAACCGCGCTCGATCTGCACTCGCGAATCTCGCGCAAGGATATCGTACACCGCCTGAAAGCCGAGGTTTGACATCGCCACCCAGTAGTTATTTGGATAGGTGAGGTGAAACTTTACGTCCCCAGATGAGTTACTGTAGGGCACAACGTAACGCTCAAGGGCTTTAAGCTCCTTTGTCGTTGGATTTTTTAGTTTCGCTCGCTGAGTTGTCACGCGATATGCCTATTTCTCTACCGACTTTTGAGAGGCGGTCGCGGGAGCTTTCTTTTTCGATGTGAGGTTTCGCCACTTCGTGAGGCTCATCTCAGCCCCCTTCACGCCTGACCCCTCTGAGATGCTCTGCGCCTTAGACCCTTGCGGTGGAATCGTGTATGAGAAGAAATCCCGCTTCACGACCGCGAGTGCATCATTGAGCTGCAACACCTCAACGTCAACTGCGTACGTATCCTCTCGAGAGTTATTGAATACCTTGAGTTGCCACTCACCCGGCCTGACACGCGAAACAGATCCTGTGATCGGAGACTTCTCGTTGCGATTCAATTCGTCAAAACCGAAGGGCTCCGGAGCAGAGGCAACCGATCGACCCGTTACGAATGTTGACGCAAGGCTCCCCTCTTTCGGAAGCTTCTTGTCGGGAACGGTCTCAGCCATCGTCGTTGAGACCACTCCGACCGCACACACAACGGCACACATGTATCGATTCATGCTTTCCTTAAACCCTGCTGAATAAGCCCTTGCCATCACAATACTTCCACGGTACTCAAGCCCCGGGATTTTACCAGCTACGCGATGCCTTCACAACGCAGGAGGTCTTGATGAGTATATTCATCTGTTTAGTCACATGCCCTAACCAGGAGGTCGGCTCTACCCTCGCCAAACTCCTTGTTGACCAGGAATTAGCCGCTTGCGTACAGGTGCTCCCACCGATGCGCTCGGTGTATCGTTGGAAGGGGGAGGTATGTATCGACGAGGAAGTTCTTCTCGTTATTAAGACAGTGGATCGCCTTATCGACGATGTCAGGAAAGCGGTCGAAGCACACCATCCGTACGAGGTGCCTCAGTTCGTGAGCATCAAGGCG
>JALRCK010000038.1 GCA_023262305.1 Deltaproteobacteria bacterium | reverse complement strand
CTTCACGACCACTCCTCCCTCAAGCCTCGCCAAGAGGGATCCTCAAGCGATGATTGAGACGGGAGGTATAGGAAAAGGCTACGCGGTTGACGCGATGGTCACGATCCTTCGCGCTCGGGGTATCACCGCTGCCTTCATTAATTTTGGAAGAAGTAGCGTCGCCGCGCTCGGCGCTCCACCAAACGCGACGGGATGGAGGATAAACATCGCTCTTACCGAGAGCTCGTCAGAGGGTACTATTGAATTACGGGATGAGACCCTCTCGGTGTCTCGAGCTCGTGGCACTCCCTTTATGATTCAGGGTAAATCGTACGCTCACATCTTTGATCCAACCACCGCGATGCCGGTTGACGTCTCAAGGGGCGCGGCCATTCGCGCCCCCTCCGCGACCGATGGTGAGGCATTCGTCAAATACCTTGTCATTAGAGGGGCACCCTCTCCATCAGTAGCTCGGCGGTGGGAGGGCGTTGAGTGGATCGCGCGGACTGGAGAGAACGTAGAGCAGTCGGCCAGATTTCGGCGGTGAATAGCCTGAGGCTCTAAAAGGTCTCTCGTTCCCAGGCTCCTACTCACCGTGTCGATACCGCCCCCGTAAGTACCCGTACGTACGGGTCGAAAAAGATGCCTGTGCAAGAAAAAGTCTCGGATCCTTAACTTTAGGACCCTCTTAGCCGTTTGCCCTGGTGTGGGTTGTTCGTAGCCCCATGGGAGAGCGGAGTCGAGAATGAAGGGGAAGCGCGTCATGGTAATCGCCGCGATACTGTGTATCGCGATAGGGATCGGCGCCCCGTCAAAGCTGCTCGTTCAGAGTCCAGAGGAGCCAACGATAGCCCCTCCTGATCCCGTCTGTCGCAACGATAGTGAGTGTCCCCCCCCTGTCCCGACCGGGGATCAGATCGCCGCTTGTTTGGCGGCTCGCTGCGATACAACGACCGGAACCTGCGGCTCCAAAATACTAACCGGTACAATACTCCCGAACGCGCTGATGCCGAGTGGTTCAGAGTGTCTCATGAACCAAGTAGTGTGCAGTGATACCGGCGCGACTATCGCGGATGTGACGCGTCCGGTGCCGGTGGCTAACGGGGAGCGGTGCTCCTTATCGGGCTCCGCCCAGCTCGCGTGCAACAAAGCGGTCTGCAAAGATGGCGCATGTGTTAATGAACCCGATCGGGCGCTCAAAGACAGAGAGTGCGGCGCGTCAGAGAACGAAGGGTGTATTACCAAGACCCCTCTCTGTAACGACCGAGGGGAGTGCGTGGCGGGGGCCAGCAAAAAATTGAAGTCCGGCGCGCAATGCGCTCCGCCCGGACAACTTCCAACTGGACTCGTCCTCGGCAAACCTGAGGACCTTCCCCCCTCCTTTATTAAACTCTTTACCCAAGGGAGAGAGCAGCCCGACTACTCGTGTGGCGAGGATTGCAAACTACAGTACTGTGGGGATGGCTCACGTAACAGGCAAGAGGCGTGTGATGGCTCGGACCTTCCCGCCGACCGCCCTGACGGGAGTACGTGTCTGTCAACGTGCGAACTCTCCTCGTGTGAGCCTCAACCGGAGCGTCCCATAGTGTGCCGAGTCGACCCAGCCACTGACAGCGGCATAGAGGAGAGGGGTGTCTTCTCAACGCAAGAGTGTGAATATATCGTTACCAGCACGACGGTGGCGAGACCGAAACCCTCATGCTCTGAGCGCGTTGCTGGAAAGGTCGCGGTTCGAACCCAAGCGACCTCTTTTGTTCTAACAGATGATAAAAAGGGGTGTCGGTGGGTTACTGAAACGAGCGAGCGCACGGCCCCACCCCCAGAGTGCTCACTCGACATAGCCACGGGAGATGGAATCGCGCGCCGGCCGGTATTCTCGGTCGAACAGTGCGACTACACACTCGGTTCCACAGTAGTCGAAAAACCCGAAACCGCCTGCACCGAACAAGAGCCAGGCAAGACCGCGACCGTTACCACCCCCTCCTCATTTGTGAAGATCAACGACTCGTGCGAATGGACGCGAGAGACTACAACCATAACCGCTCAGCCAAGGAGCTGTAGATTCGACGCCGCGACCGGAAAGGCGTACGAGGATCTCTCGATACTGTCGCCTTCGTGTGAATACGTATCGAGCTCTCGAGAGATACCGAAACCGGCACCTGAGTGTATCGATACAGGCCTCAATGATCTGAAATTCACTCAGGCGACCACCTTCAACGCCACGGCAACGGTGTGTGCCTGGCGAACCGACTTTGTGCGGGTTAAAAAACCCTCTCGGGAGGGGTGCTCTGTTGTCGGGGGTACCGGAACCCTCACTACGATCACCCTCGTATCGGATATGCAAGCGGTTCCCCCGGTGTGTAGGTGGGAGGAATCTAAGACCGTCACCAAAAAGCCGCTGGACACATGCGATTACAGGGAAGGTGTTCCGTTCCCTTCGTGGGAGGAATTCCACGGCATGACGGAGGAGGAGAAGGCGGACCTTGAGAATAGGATTGGCAAGCTCACGTATACCCTCTACGGGATTGAGACATCAGGGTGCACGGTCACAAAGACCGTTTCTGAAAGAAATCATCCTCAGGTTACCTCATGCGAGATCGAAGGGGTCCTCACGAGATGGACCGCCCACGATAGCCTCTTCAATTTCCGGAATGGACGACTGGTTCCTCCGTGCGATTGGATCCGCGAGGAAAGACAATGCCTCTATCCCCCTCAACTCCCTCCACCGCAGCGTGGGGGAGCCCCAACCAATTCAGCGCCCAGTCAACCCAATCCGCCTGCCGCGAACCCGCCGCCCGCCGCTCCCCCCGCCGCCCCACCAGCTCAGTGTAACTTCTACACCATAACTTCCGCCGCTTACATTGATACCCCTCAAGGCCTTAAATATTCCGCCGGTATTCAGCGAAGCTGCATAGAAAATCGCTTGGCTTGGGCAACACGTGAGTGTGCACAACACAATCCATGGGGTGGAGCCGGATACGAGGATGACTGCATCGCGCAAAGGTTGGTCCCGGGCGCCTCCGTCATCCTTAACGCGCAATGCCAGGTGATCTACGATCCCCCCGCAGGGCAGATCCTATGTAGCTCGGCGGTGTATGGATTTCGATCCTCACCGATATCGCTCATATGGAGACCCGAGGATACTCACGGTGATATCGCGTTCTCGGAGTTCCCACTCTTTGCGGACAAGACCAAAAAGGTGGTAGTGTGGAAAGCCTCCGACGCTATGCCGCTCCTTGTGCATGACCCCGAGCACACAGGAAAGATCTCGTCACCACACCAGCTCTTCGGCGATCACTTCCGCGGTGGAAACTCAGGAAAAGCGTGGAGGGATGGATACGAGGCGCTCGGATCGCTCGACTCCGATGGCGAGGTATCTGGGGAGGAATTAAAACCCCTCGCGTTGTGGTTTGACGCTAATCGAGATGGAATATCACAAGAAGGTGAGGTTCGTGCTCTTCATCACGCCGAGGTCGATGTAAGAAAACTCTTCTACAAAGGAGGCGTCAAGGATGAGAGGAGCTCTCATATTAACCTCTCGCGCGGCTTTGAGCGGATGCGTGGCGGCACGGTTGAGATCGGCGCGTCTGTCGACTGGTACACAGAGGGTGCTGAGACGAAAGAGTCGTTGCTTAACAAACTGACGACTATGTCTCGAATCGAATCAGGCGGAACCCCTCTCGCTGGGAATACTCCGAGCGTGCCTACCACGCGCGCTCGAGTTACATCCCCACTCAACGGAGCGTTCGTGTGGCGCAGTCGAGATGACCTTTTCAAATCGTACCCGAAAGACACACCCGGTGGCGCGATGTCCTTCACCGAGTACTCAGGTGGCATGATCAGGGGGCATCTCTACGTAGAGACAGACTACGCCGCCGGTGGGCCGGTCAAGAGTCAGATAGACTCAGTGTTCGTGCACGGCACGGTTAAAGATCTCCCCGATGGCGGTAAAGAGATCCATTTTGCACCGCTGCGCGGCTCGCTCTCAGGTACGGAGTTTACCTCAACAGCAAAACTCTCTAAGGATGGGAGAACGCTCTCAGGTGATACCTCGGTCGTCTTGAACTACAACGGAGATGTCCGCAGGTTCACCTACTCATGGACGGCCGAGCGGCGTTAGACACCCGATCAAAGAGAGCTGCAATCGTGGCTGGAAAGCTCGTCCTTCACCACGTACATCTCTTCCTCCGCTACTGGCGGATCAAAGCGCTCGTAGAAGTCCCCGAGCATCTCCACTGACATCCACTGATATCGCTCATCACGCCGAAGGTTCCTCTGTTCGAGGCGTCGCATCAGCTCCGCCCGCTCAACGGGAAGGTAGTACACCTGAGGGATTCCACCGTGAGACGTGATGAAGGTGTAGTACTCGCGCCTCCTTGAGCTCCGCCACGGACAGAAGTCGAGAACAACGGAGCTACCACTCGCCAGGAGTGTTGCCACCTTCTCCTTAATCTTCTCCTCAATGTGAGCTTCCATGGTGAAGTCACGCTCGGATTGCTGCGTATTAGGAACAACACGAAAATACTCCTCGTCGAGAGAGAAGCGCGGCAATGAGAGCTCCTCTGAGAGTTTGAGACTCAGCGTTGTCTTTCCTGAACCGGGAAGACCGAGCATGAGGTGAACGTGGGGCGTCATGTCGCCTAATATACTCTACTGGAGGCAGTGAGGTGTAGGAGTTTCGCCCCACATGCGAGCGTTCTGAAGGCCGTTCTGCATTCTCCCTCGCGCAGCGGGGATCAGCGAGCGCTATGACCTCCCGGCTGACCCCATCGTATGGAGCTCATGCTTCACATTGAGGCGAGGTCTTCGAGCACATGCTAGCCAGCAGCTATCCTGAGCATGCGCTCAACGCCCCTCAGCTTGAGCTGCTTTAATCGTCGCTCTTCACTCTCTTCTTGTTTGGTAAGGAATCTCTGCTTCCCGAGCTTTTTGAGCTTTTGATCTAGCTCGAGGTGCTGCTCGTACAACTTTTTAAGTTCAAAGTTAGTCTCTACTGCTCTCTCAATCCTCTCTCGCTCGTAGCTCTCCATTACGGTCTCCCTACCCCAAGGTTACTAGAACTTCTGGAATCACAGCCGTGACCCTTTTAGTATACCTCTAGACGTACGATGTGTGTTGAAAATTTTCTTGATGACGACAAAAAAGTTCGCCCGAAACGGTCAGCTCAAGCCCCGTTCTACAGATAGATGGAGGGGGGAGACACAAAGGTCAAGGAGCGCCCTGATTGCGCCCCATCCCGGCGATATGAGTGAAACCTTGGGTCACGTATCGTGCAGATTCCAGAGGTTTCAATAGCTTCGGCTGCAACGTAGGGCAGCAGCTGTCGCCTGGCGGTCTCGGCTGTGTCGAGAAGGAACGAGTCCCCGGTGGCAACGAAGGCGGCCGTTTCCCCAATTGCGTCTATGACCTCGCTACCTACCTCGTAGGCAGAACCACCAGCACAGGCGAATATGGCGACCTCTTCAACCTCTCCAAGCCCCCGCGCTACGTTCTGTATGATGCCGTTAGCAAGCCCCCGCCACCCTGCGTGAGCGAGCCCCCATCCTGCATCCCCTCGCATCACAACCGGCACACAATCCGCCGTGGCGATAGCATAGGCGACCGTCTCACGCGGAAGGTTCTGGGACATCGGGACAAGCACCCCATCATACTCTCCACATCTCGCAAGCGACCCTCTCCCGTTGTGTGGATCCTTCAGGGACTCACCATCCCGAGCGTCAAAGAAAAGGGCTCCATGGGTTTGCTTAGGCGCCACAAGCAATGAGGCTCCCGTAGCTCGACAGAACTCAGAAGCTTGCGGTGACGGATAGTCGCCCACCATGGAAAAGGGAGAAAGGGTCATTCCGTGGAGAATCCCCTCCTCCCACCACGGGGTGTAGACGAGGAGAGCGAGTGTCTCTTGATCTACAATTGAAAACTTTGGGTTCATACGAACACTACTCCCGCTCCCGAAAAACTCGCACCAACTCTTCGAGGTCGCTCGGCAAGGGCGCCGAGAAAGCGAGCCTCTCCTTGGTTATAGGATGCGTAAAGGAGAGCGTCGCAGCGTGAAGCGCCTGACGGCCAAAAGCGTCTGCTGCAACACGAAGGGGTTTCGGAAGATTTGAGAAATCGCCGTACACCCGATCTCCGATCACCGGGGAACCGATCGAGTTCATGTGCACGCGTATCTGGTGCGTACGCCCGGTCTTGAGAGTGCACTCAACCAACGTGCCGTGCGGAAAGCGCTCCAGCACACGCCATTCGGTTGTAGCGGGGCGACCGTGCTCAACGATCGCCATCATCTTCCTGTTGGTGGGATGTCGTCCGATTGGAGCAGTCACCTCACCTTGATCGCTTGCTTGAATCGTTCGAACCGCACGCGGCGTGGAGTATACTAACGCCTGGTAACTTCTTCCAACGGTGCGCTCCGCGAACTGGCGTGAGAGCGCAGCGTGAACCGGCGTTGATTTCGCCACTACAACAACACCCGTTGTGTCTTTGTCGAGTCGGTGAACGATACCGGGTCTATCCGCTTCTCCCACCGCAAGCTGCTTCTTTCCGACATGGTGCACAACCGCGTTGGCGATGGTGTGGGTGTCATTCCCAGCTCCCGGATGCATTGAGATCCCGGAGGGCTTATTGAGCACGAGAAGATGTTGGTCCTCCCACAGCACCTCCAGCGAGAATTCAAGAGGTTTAAGGTGCGATGCGCTCTCCGGAGAGACTCGCACTTCGATTCGGCTCCCGTCGCCCACCTTGAATGCGGGTTTCTTGATCACCTTACCATCTACCGAAACCGAACCGTCCTCAATCCACCGTTCAACTTGCGAACGACTACACATCAGGCGAGGCGAGAGATGCTCTACTATTATTTTGTCCAGGCGAGCGTCGGCTCCCGAGTGTTGAAAGGCGTGCAGGTTATCGGACATCTCGCAATCTCGCCTCTGCATCCACTATGTCGAGCTTGATCTGATCCGTTAGCTCGTCCAGGGAATTAAATTTACGCTCATCTCTAAGTCGATCGATGAAACTGACGTGCAACCGTTTCTCATACAGACTCCCAAACGTGTGGTGAAGGATGTGAACCTCCAGTCGCTCCCCCACCCCGCCGAACGTCGGGCGCACTCCGATATTTGCGACACCATCGAAGAGACCCTCCCCCAGCTGCACTCGAACCGCGTAGACACCACGCTTCGGGAGAAGTCGTCCGCCACACATCACATTGGCGGTCGGAAAACCGATCTTCTGCCCCCGTTTATCACCGTGCCCTACCCGAGCTGACACGGTAAATGGAGCACCGAGCAGAGCCGCGGCGCTACGAACATCCCCCTCCCCCAACACCTGACGAATACGCCGCGAGCTTGGGCGTTCCCCGTTTGAGAGAAACTTTGGCACTATATGCAAAGCGATCCCGTGCTTTGGTAACTCACCTTTGAGAAAGGCGAGATTCCCCTCTCGATTGTGACCGATGGCTACATCCTCACCAACAACAAGCACCTTGGCGTTAAGTGCCTCGACCAAAACACGCTCGATGAACTCCGGTGCTGTGACCTTTGAAAACTGCTTTGTAAAGTGAATTCCGTACAGGAGCTGGATGCCGAGCTCACCGAAGCGCTCTCGCTTCTCCCGCAAACTGCTCAACGCTCGAGGCTCGCGGTCTCCGCGCAAAACACGCACCGGGTGCGGATAAAACGACACCACCACTCTAGGGAGCCCGTTAGCTACCTCGGCCAACGATCGAAGCACATGGCGGTGTCCCAGATGAACACCATCAAAATTGCCAAGCGCAACAACACCACCCCGGAGGTGCTCAGGCACCTTGGCAGGAAAGCGAAGTAGGAGTGGCACGGTAAATCTATCCATGAAAGCTTGAACGCTCGTGTTGCGCCCCCATCATAGAGGGGTTACGCGCTGACGGCTACTTCAGCTCTTTAATTTTCTCCTTGGCCATCGAGGCCTCAGGAGACTTTGGGTACTTTTCGATAAGAGAGCGCAAGCTGAGTACGGCGGTCTTCTTGTCCCCCGTGCGAGCCAGGAGGAGCGCTAAACGATACAGACTTGTCGGAGCTCGGTTGCTCTTGGGGTACTTTTGGGAGATTTCAAAATAAAGGGCTCTAGCCTCGCTGGTATGAGCCAATCCGTCATTAGCGACCCCAAGCCAAAAGAGAGGCTTATCACCCTTTGGCGAGCCTCCTAGTGCCCCTGAGACCTCCTTAAGACCGGGAATAGCGTCGCTAAACTTCCCCTCTCTGATAAAAGCTAAGCTATCCGCAAAGAGCTGCGCTTGCTCAGCGGGGAGGTTTGAGGCCCATGCCTCGTCAGCTTCAAGCTCGGGAACGGGAACTGCAGCTGGTGGAGGCACAAGCCGTTTAAGGGTGGAGAGGTCCTCTCTTAAGGCCGAAACCTCTGAGCCGATGCGCTTGTTCTGGGCGAATTCGAGCTCCTCAACGCGTCCGGCAAGGGTCCTCAGTTGGGAGTCGAGGGAGTTGAGGGCGTCTGTTTGCTCCGATTGCAAGGCGCGCAGGTCAGCGATGCTTCGCTCAAGCGACTTAATACTTCCCCCTCCAGCCGCACACCCTGACAGAAGAGCGACTACACAAACTAAAACGCATCCACGCATAAAAATTCCGACAAAAAAAGACCCTAGGGGAAGACTACCTTCGCCCTAGGGTCCATATAAATCCGCGTCGTTTTCGCCGCAAGTCTTAACTTGCAGCAAACTCCGCGAGATTAACCTTAGTTCACCTTGAAGTGAGCTCGTCGGTTCTTAGCCCAAGCCTCTTCGTTGTGGCGTGGGTCAAGTGGAAGCTCCTCTCCATAGCTTACTGTGCTAAGGCTAGCTGCATCGATCCCTTCAGCGCGAAGAGCGTCAGCAGCAGCACGAGCACGGTTAGAACCGAGCACCATGTTGTACTCAGCAGTTCCACGCTCATCACAGTGACCCTCTACCTGAACGGTCTTGCCAGGGTTAGCCTTAAGCCATGCTGCGTTTGTAGCAACGATGCTCTTTGCTGTTGCATCAACCTTGTATGAGTCGAAAGCGAAATGGATGTCCTTGAGTGGTCCACCATCTCCTCCTCCGATCTCTCCACCTGGTGACGCCGTGCGGCATGCACAACCTGTAGCCAAGAGAGCAATAGCGCATACGGCTAATACCTTCAAACTTCGCATATCTCTATCTCCTCAAATGTGGATTAAAACATGTAAAGACCAGTTTCATACCGCTCACCAGACCGTGGCGCTGACTAGGCTGACCTTCGACTCTCGCAAACCCGTTTGAACGCTGCACTCCCATGTACCCTCAGTGATGGGGTTAGGTTCCGCAACAGATCTCCCAGAGGCTTATCCGCCCACTTGCCAACAGATTTTTGGTAGTTAACCCGCACTCACACCATGATCACTCGGGTGAACGATCACTGTGTTGCCGTACGCTGTTGAAAGCGGTGCGTATTTGATACTCGACAACTCCTCTCCTGGCAAGCACTTAACCTGCAACTTAATCAGGTTAAAATGACTTTGCTCATCGAAGCGCCCCTCTACTCAGGAAGAGGACCCCAGGTCGGCTCAAAATCCCCCCCTCTGGCTTTCGAGATCTGCTTGATGCTGGTGCCATCTGTGCGCATGATCGCGATGTTGTAACCACCGCCAAAGTATGAAGAAGAGAAGGTTAAATACCTGCCATCTGGTGAGAAATCCGGATCCTCATTGCTGCCCGAGCTAGTTAGTTGAAGCACGTTGTCGCCGTTCACGTCGCTCACAAACATCTGGAAGTTGCCATCCGCTCTACAGACAAACGCAATTTTATCCCCGCTCGGTGCCCACGCTGGGGAGGTGCAGTAATTTGAGTTCACGAAACTGATACGACGAGGATTGGAGCCATCGATCCCCATCTTGTAAATCTGAGGGCCTCCGCCACGATTTGAACAGAAGATAAGCTCCCGTCCATCCGGAGATGGAACTGGAGATACGTCGATGGCACGATTTGGCGGCGTCAATCGACGCTCGATAGTGCCATCGGTCGACATAATCACGATGTCGCTATCACTCCCCTCTGTCCGTGACACCAAGAGCCGATCGTTCCCGAGGAAATGCGCGCCGATCTCAAGCTCCGTCGTTCGCGTAATCTGTTTCGCTGACTTCGACGCAACGTTCATCAAGAAGAGATCAGGGGTCCTATTTCGAAAAGATGTGTACACCAAGCGCGATCCCGAGGGATCCCACGATGCCGACATTGCGAGAGCTCGCTCGTTTGTGAGCTGTCGTGCGTTGCTGCCGTCCATGTCCATTACGAAAAGCTCTTTGAATCGGCCGATCCTCGAAGAGAAGGCGATCTCCGTACCAAATACCCCGGGATACCCAGTGTAGTATTTTAGGATATCATTGGCGAAACGGTGCGCAATCATCCGCGCCTGCGCGACATCGCCCTGATACTCCTTGGCGAGCACAATCTGCTGTTTCTGGACGTCAAGCAGGTAGAGCTGCGCCGTTACACGGCTGCCTGAAACTGATACCTTCCCCTTGACCAACCCTTCAGGTCCGATCGCACTCCAATCCGAGAACGCCGTCGTCTCCGGCGCTCCACACTTACCAGCGGACTCGATGTACCCTTTCGGATCTAACACCTCGAAAAATCCTGAGATGTCGAGGTCGCGTCGCATCACGCCTGGGATCTCCACGGCGGGCTCACCCTGCTCGCCTTGATTACACAGCTGCGGAACAGCTATCGGAATGAGACGCCCCGCGCCGCGAACATAGAGATCCGTTTGAGCAACGGCATCTACAGCGGACACAAGAATAACGGCAACCAGAGCTAGAAACTTTTTCATGACATCTCCTTCGGGCAACGGACTTGGGGAAGCGGGCTGTGCCCTTTTATTCCTCGACCTTCATTCATGCCCCAGCTAGGCGCGACGCGCAACCGACGTTAAGAGGAAACCGGCACTAAAATGAGGAGATTCCGTCACCGTATGGAGGGGCGGGCTATGACCGCCCGTAAGGATCGCCTACCTCGATGCAGCATGTGTAATTTCACCAAGAGGGTTACACCTCACGGGCGGTGTTACCTCGCCCCTCCATGGATGCGCACGAATCGCCTTCGTGTATCTGTATCGAGATGGTTCAACCTTACAACTCGAATATACCAAAAGAGATCTCCGAGGATACGTAGAGGGACGTGGAGAAGAACACACGGCATGGATGAAGGAACAGTTAGGCTTCGGACGTGAAAATTCCTCCCGTCTCATTTTAGATAAACTGGTGATATAACTTTGCCAGAGGTCCCGGCTCGTGGCGAGCCTGCAACCCAGGGGATTTTCCAACATACCCAATCAGGCAACTATTCGACCACGACTAAAACGCTCCCTATCGCGAGTTGAAAAATCACGATCGACGAGCAACAGGACAGTGGAGCCCCCATCTGCACTCCCCTGATGGTTTGGTCACATCCATTCATTCACTCACCTCCGATCAGGCACTTGCAAAAAACGACTGGGCTTTCCTATGCTTTGTATCGTTCGTCGGGCTATTGATGAGAGCCCCAGCCTACCTTCCCGTCGAGCAAATATGAGAAAAACAGACCTTGAAGGGCACGCGCGTTTGACTCTGCTCCATAACCCCCTATATGGGCGGAATC
>JALRCK010000389.1 GCA_023262305.1 Deltaproteobacteria bacterium | reverse complement strand
GGTGAGCCGTCGTTGCCGGAAGATAGCGGGACCAGGAGATGTCAGCCGGATGGAGAGCGCTACCCCTACCATGACGGGGATCAAGACGACCCCAAGCACCGAGGAACCCACGACGTCAAAGCCCCTCTTGAGGTAATCATACGCGAGAGGAGGCGAGGCATGAAGGTAGGGTGCGGATTCGTTTTGATGGTGAAACAGCGGCGTAGGTATCCCTACCTGTGTTGCTATTGAGTGCTGCATAGATCTCCTCAGAAGTACGTGCTACCAGTTCTTCTCTAACCCTCATCTGCGAGATCCTCCATGCGGAGGGTCACTACCCCTAGAGGCGAGTGCGCCCTCAATGTTCCCGGTGGTATTGCTGTCCTCCCTCCGTGAAAGAGCATAAAGGGCCCGACATCACTAACGTTTTATCGTTAGGCGACACTTCACGTCGTTACGCTCATACCTCTCAAGAGTACTTTCCTTTTTATGTGGGGGTATATGAAAAGGTTGTTCCGTATTGTACGCATCTTATGTGCCGTAAGTGCTGTGGTTGTTGGCGTTTCCTGTTCAGCCAACGCTCAACGTCGAGTGTGTCCAGCTGTCGTGCTCTCGTCAGCGGCGCTCTCATCGAATGGCGAACTCGGCCTTGGACCTACGTTTGAGCTCGTAAAAAAGCCCGCATTTGATTGGAGCTCCATCCGAACCGAATCAGATCCCACTGCCTGTTACGTTGATGATGCTAAAGCTTTGATGAAGGCGAGTTGCTCCGCCTTCCTCTCTCGACAAGGGCTCCTCGTGTCACAGCCAGCAACTTCAGCGTGTGCTCTTGAGCGTGAGGCGCTCAACCTCACGGCAGATGAAAACCTTCGCTTAAAGAGAGTAATCCGACGGCTCAAGGCCCGGCTCAATCGGCAATAGCGGAGATGTCGACTCCCTAGCCGGTGTCACACGACGTCAAGCGTTATTGATGTATAGAGTTACTCGCCATCACAAATCGGCGAAACTCTATGCGAATCGTTATCCTCTACAACACGTCGTGGTATGTTTACTTACTGCGTCGGAATCTCATCGCGCGCCTCCACGAGGCTGGGTGTGAGGTCTTCGTGGTTGCGCCGCGCGATACCTACTCAGACCGCCTTATTCAACTCGGAGTTCGACACGTTCCGATTCCGCTCGATCCTGGGAGTACAAGCCCACTCAAGGAGTTAAAAACTCTCATCGCGGTCCTTCGAGTACTCCGGGCGCTTAAGCCAGATGCAGTCCTTTCGTACACCATAAAATGCAACCTCTACGCGAGTATCGTGAAACGATTCGTTTCGTTTCACCAAATAGCGAACATATCGGGTCTTGGCGCTGCATTTGATAAGCGAGGTGCCATGCGAACGATTGCCAACACCCTCTACCGAGTTGGACTGCGCGCAACGGAAGACATCTTCTTTCAAAATCGAGAGGACCTTGCAGCCTGCATTCGCTCCTCCCTGGTCAACCCAAGGTGCTGCACCGTAATACCCGGGTCAGGAGTGGACCTGACCGCGTTCACCCCATCTCAGCGAAATCACAATCGCCCCCGCACCTTCCTGATGTTCGGGAGGTTACTTCCACAGAAGGGATACGACCTGTATCTGAAAGTAGCACTTCGAGCACGAGAAGAATTCGGGGATTCCGCGGTGTTTTGGATACTAGGTAAGCCCGATTTCGAGAGGTCTGAATCGATAGCGCTCTACCATAGGATCATGCGCGCTCACGCGGTAGGGACCGTCCGCTACCTCCAGAGTTCCGATGAGGTACGACCGATCTTAAATGAGGCGGACGTGGTGGTCCTCCCCTCGACCTATAATGAGGGTATCCCCCGCTCTCTCCTTGAGGCTCTCGCGTGTGGAAAAGCGGTTATCACCACGGATTGGAAGGGGTGTAGAGAAACCGTCGTGCAGGAACGCAACGGCTACCTTACGCAACCCCACAACGAGGAATCGCTCTATGAAGCGGTTCGGAGAATGATCACCTGCAATGACGACACACTGAAGGAGTTTGGCGGTGCTAGCCGAGAACGCGCAGAGATGCTCTTTGACGAAGAGATCGTGCTCAACGCGTACCTACGCGCTCTTGGGTTGGACGAGCAGCTGAGATATCCCTCAACCTTATCCACCGAACTCGCTACGTCCCTGACCTGCGGGTAGGTTTAAGAGTCCGGACCGGTCTATCTCAAACAGACTAAAAAGGACACGCCTTCCGGTCGACTCACACTGATTTGACGTGCAAGGGATAGCCAAATCTTTGAGAACCGGGAATACTGCCTGGCTTGTCAGTGGACAGATGTATGGCAACACAAGAAACCTCCGCAAAGAACCCTACGACCGAGCGCGAAACCGCGATTCGACTCCTCCTCTTCCCGCAAATCTCTATTATCCCGACCCGGTGCGACGAGACGCACGAGCTCAAGAGAATTATTCGAGAGAACCCGGAGAGACTTGAGTCTCTCGGACTCTCACGAGTCAAGGTCTTTTCCCCGACCTGTTCGGACCCAACTCGAGGCACCTGGGAGGTCAGCGCCTTTCACATCTGGATAGACAAAGAGACTGGAACTCCAATCGATTCGCTAACCGTGAAGATCCTTGACCATCTTCCTGACGCCATTCACTCGATGCCGCCGAGGGATCTCCTTAATTTTCTCAATCCGACCTACTGCAGAAACAGCAGGGATGCGCAAACGGTTGCTGACCTCTGCAATGCAGCTGGACCGAGCTCTCATTGGGTCTCCTCGGACTCGCTCTAGCGAGAGATCGGTTCGCCAACTTCCTCTGCCCGACGAGATCGCTCTTGCGTGGTCACGTTCAGGAACTTAAGGGCGACCTTCACAGTGTACGACTCAAGCCCAAACCACCAACTGATCAACCACGCTACCCCAGCAACAGTGACACTCACCACGCCTGAGAGGATCAACGCTGCAAACGGGGAGTTGAGTTGCAACCGGAGCAGTGGAACCATGTAAGCGAGTGCAACACCGATCCACCCAGACACCCAAAGCCCGGGGATGTGCACACGAATGAGGTCCGGAAGCGATACCCCGGCTAATCGGGCCGCAAGAAGGGTCATCAGAATGTAGTTGACCGTAACCCCAGCCACGAC
>JALRCK010000388.1 GCA_023262305.1 Deltaproteobacteria bacterium | reverse complement strand
AAGCGGAGTTTCAAACACCTGGTGTGGTTTGCGCGACCGGTTGTAGCGGTCAAAGAAAGGCTCGGTGGTTGCCTTCAGGTCGATAACGTTTTGTCCATCCTCATCCGTGGCGACAAGGGATTTCAATTTCGCAATAAGCTCCGACACCGCTACCGGAGTTGGACACACTTGATTGAGCCTTGCTTCGGAACTCTCCGGGTTAAAACATCCCACGTACCATGAATAGGTCAGATTGCGGGCTTCGGCGAGTGGTGTCGAGACCGCTTTCGCGAAATCGGGAGTTGACCAGTGTGCTTCGTGAGCACCCGAGAGGTTAAGAACCCTATCGTAGAGCGCGCGCATGGTGTCTTTGTTTGGAGCGCCTTCTTGAATCTCTGTCATGAGGTTTTGAGCGAGTTGGATAGCGGCCTGCGTTCCCATCGTTAGATTCTCAACCCACGCTGTTTGGGAGAGTGAGTTGGTCACGGGATCACGGGTTCCAAGAAGTTTTTGGTCAAAAAAGAACGAAGGAGCACCAGTTGCCGGAGAAGACATACAAACACCTAGATTGTTACGTTTAGTTTGCCTCTGCGGACCTATGTGCTCGATAAAAGTGAGCGTCGGCAGCGGGGGGTGGGCGGCTAGCCCTCGTGATAAGTTAGGCGGAGGTTAGCATCGGTCTTTATGTTACTCAATCGTGCAACCGGACGGTGTGTTCGAATCAACAGGGAGTTACCTCAAGACAGGGCGCCCACCAGGTGACTTTGTCTCTATAACAGACAGCAAACGACAGGTTCCCGATCGAGCGCAGAGGCGATATGCTCTTGGCTTCCCGCCTTTCGTAATTGAAAAAAAGGAGTCTCTCATGCCGGCACCTGATTCAAATCGATCTGAAAGATGGTCTGATGAGTCCGTAAAGCAGCCGGCAGGCGCTGAGAGTGCCCCCGGTTCCGCGGTTGATATGAAGGATCCAGGTGCCCTCGCAGGGGCAGCTATGCCGCCGGTGACTCGTTACCTTGATGAAACTGGAGAACTTCCATTGCTCTCGTTCGGAGACTGGCAGGGTACGTGGATTGAGGACGCCTAGGCGCTTGAGGTCGCTTGGTTGTCGATTCAGGGGGTTATCTCGTTTTGTTTCGATGGTGGCGGCTCGGACTACGATAAAGATCCTTGGAATCACTACCGTTAATGCTTACATAGAGAGGGATGGGGACGGCTAGCCGTGCTCAGCGGTTGGTCTACTAACGGTTTAGAAAGTGAAATTTAGAGATTACTACGAAGTGCTCGGCGTTCAGAGGACCGCCTCTCCTGAGGAGATTCAGAAGGCGTATCGCAAGCTCGCGCGCAAGTTCCACCCCGATATCAATAAAACGAAAGAGGCCGAGGATCGCTTCAAAGAGATCAATGAAGCGAACGAGGTCTTGAGCGATCCTGAAAAGCGAAAGAAATACGACACGCTGGGCGCCAATTGGAAGGCGGGACAAGAGTTCCGACCCCCTCCTGGATGGGAGAAGGCTGCTGGTTTCGACTTCAATGGCGGCGGCATGAACGGCTTCAGCGATTTCTTCGAAGCGTTCTTCGGAAACGCAGCGGCGTTCGGAGGCACCAGCGGATTCAGTGGGGGATTTAGTGGAGGATTTGGTGGCGCAGGCTTTGGCGGAGGTGCCGCGCGTGGTCGTCGTGGACCTGAGCCAGTAGAGGCGGAATTTGAGATATCAATTGAAGACGCGGTAAACGGTGCCACCAAGCAGATCCAACTCCGAGATGAATCCGGCAAGACTAGAGCTCTCACCGTAAAGATCCCAGCGGGAACAACGGAAGGCACGAAGATGAAGCTGGGCGGTAAAAAGGGGGAGAGTGATGTCTACCTCAAGGTGCGACTTGCCCCTCATCCGCGATACTCAGTGTCGCAACACGATCTGATAGTGCGTCTCCCTGTTGCTCCGTGGGAGGCTGCCCTGGGAGCCAAGGTCGATCTTCAATTGCCGGATGGAAGTATCAAGTTGTCGGTGCCGGCTGGCTGTCAGAGCGGGGGAAAGTTACGCGTGCGTGGGCGAGGTCTCCCCAAAAAAGGGGGAGAGCGAGGAGACGTTTTGGCTGAAATAAAGGTGGTTGTACCCACCAAACTCTCTGACTCGGAGCGAGAGATATACGAGAAGCTCGCAAGTGTTTCTAGATTTAATCCAAGAAGTGCGGCATAGCAGGAAATCGTCTTTCCCACCCTACCGGGGGTCGAAAAACGAGCATTTCGTGCTTATTAATTTGGTTAAGGCAGTACCACTAGAAAGGATAAACTCAAAGGTATGGATTTAAACCGATTTACTCAGAAGTCTCAGGAAGCTCTTCAGGATGCCCAATCACAGGCTGTTCGACGTGGCAATACTGAGGTTGACGTTGAACACCTCGTGGTGAGCCTGCTCAAACAGCACAGCGGTCTTGTTCCGCGGCTCTTTGAAAAGATGGAGCTGCCGATTGAACCCTTTCTTGCCGAGGTAGATAAAGAGCTCGACCGTCGACCGAAAGTATCAGGTCCGGGTATTGAGCCAGGCAAGGTCTACCTCACGCCACGTTTGGGTCAGCTCTTTGTAAAGGCCGAAGAGGAGGCGAAGAGACTTAAAGATGAGTACGTCTCCGTAGAGCACCTCATGCTCGCCGCACTCGAGTCTGATCCGAAGAGTGCCTTTCGAAAAATCTGCGACACCTTCGGCCTCTCCCGAGATCGGTTCTTCGCGGCACTCAATGTCGTGCGAGGAAATCAACGTGTAACGAGCGCAAATCCAGAAGAGACCTATGAAGCGCTTGAGCGATATGGGCGTGATCTTGTGAAAGAAGCGAGCAAAGGAAAGCTCGATCCCGTGATCGGACGAGATGGTGAGATCCGCCGGGTTATTCGAATCCTCTCGCGCAAGACAAAGAATAACCCCGTCCTGATCGGAGAGCCGGGCGTAGGTAAGACTGCCATCGTTGAGGGGCTGGCACAACGGATCGTGCGCGGAGACGTCCCTGAGGGGCTGCAGGATAAGACTATCTTTTCGCTCGATATGGGCTCGCTGATTGCAGGAGCTAAGTATCGTGGCGAGTTCGAGGAGCGACTAAAAGCCGTGCTCCAAGAGGTTAAGAAGTCTGAAGG
>JALRCK010000387.1:1173-3116 GCA_023262305.1 Deltaproteobacteria bacterium | reverse complement strand
AACAGCTTTGAGCACAAGTCACAGTTCTCAAGCTGGCTCTACCGCGTGACCATGAACTCCAGCTTCATGAAGATACGCGCCAGAAATCGACGGCGCGCCGTCTACCTAGAGGAGATTGAACCATCCACACGGCAGAATTGGGTAGGCAATCGCACTGAGATGTTCGACATCGATTTCATGTCATCACGACATGAATTGCGTGAGGCAATCGAGGTAGCGATCAAAGAGCTTCCAGAGGACTACCGAGCTATCTTTATCTTGAGGGATATCGATGGACTCTCAAACGAGGCTGTCGGAAAGGTGCTTCACCTCTCTGTTCCAGCCGTAAAGAGCAGGCTCCACCGCTCTCGACTGCTGATGCGTCAGCAGCTCAAGAAGCACTATGAGGGTTTTGTTCAAGGAGGTGAGTCGGAGGACATCGAGCCACGACACATCGTGTAAAACAGATATTTCTCCTGGTTGAAACGTGGCCCCATGGCGCCCCACGGCGTCATGGGGTTTTTTATGTGGAAGGGTGTCCAGGCACGTTTCACCGCGTTTCAATTTGAAAACGTCGGACATACCCGGACCGCGGGGACGCGGTCCCTCCATGGGCTCGGTTCATCCATGGCAATTCGGGGCTACATCACACAACATTCAAACCACCCCATATCCCGCTTTGACGGAATCTGCTTTCGGGGCTATAGCTTGCGAATTATATGTCTTTTGCCGCGGCCTTCTACAACTTTACGGTAGACCTAAGTCACAATGACCGGGATGTTTTCACGCGGTTTCGGGTGAAGACCCCCCTGCATCCAGCAGAACCCCTTGAGCACCTCTTCGCTCGCATGATCGCGTACACCCACTGTTATCGAGAGGGGCAGGAGTTCTCTCACGGGATGTTTGAGCCCAAAGAGCCAACTATCTGGCAGCGAGATATTCTCGGCAACACCCTCTTGTGGGTTCAGCTCGGGGCTCCTGACAAGAAGAAGCTTGAGGTTACCCTTAAAGCGCACCCTGAAGCGGAACATCGCGTCTATTTTTACGACCCCTCTCAGATCTCACAGTTTTGCCATATGCTGCGCGGCAGCAAGACTAACTGGGTCAAAGACATTCAGTTCTACCTCATCCCCCCGTCGGTCCTTGAAGCTCTCGTTCCCATTGAGAGATCAAGCCCACTGTGGAACGTAACGATTATCGACGATCAGCTCTACCTCAACTGCGACGGAATTGAACTCCAAGCACACTTAGATACGGTTGATATTTGGGACGCGTATCAGGAGAGCCTTGCAGAAGAGGTTGTTGCGCCGATTCCAGCGCAGAAGAGCAACTTGGCGTAGGTGGGATCTACCTATAAACCTATAATCACTGCCTTTTTCATGCAGCGGCGCTACTACGTCATCTTTTTGCGGCGAACTGCATAACAGGATCGACAGATACCCCCTATCGTATTGGAAGTTTCACTCCTATGGCCGCTGTAACACTCGATACCCGCTCTCCACAGCTCCTAGATACACGTACAGAGGCGAAGTTTTCTCAATCTCAGGAAACAAGCCTTCAAAACTTTCGCGAATCGGTGACCGACATAGCGATGGCTCTCGGCGATCTTGGCACGCCATTGAGACGCTCCCCTCAAAGTCGCGAGAGATTGATGGTTGAGGACGTCTACGCCTGCATCTGGAAGAACGGGAAGCAGCAGCTGAGCCAGGGAGACGAGGCGACTGCGAAACTCATCCTGCGAGAGCAGGGGTGCTCCATGGCCTTTATGAGCGCGATGCACAACATCATGAGCACAGACGTGGGATTTGATCCTCGAAGACGCGATGACCAAGCTCAGAGATTCTCCGTGGCGCTTCGGCTCGCTGTTCACCTCTCACCAGACGGCGGGGCATCGATTTATGAGCACCTTGATCAAGCGCTTCACCCCGAACGAAATTCACCTCCCCTCTCGATCGTGAACACGT
>JALRCK010000387.1:0-1163 GCA_023262305.1 Deltaproteobacteria bacterium | reverse complement strand
GGCACGCAAATTTGGTCGTGAATCATAGGCTCATGTTTCTTGCGTGAAGGGACTCCTCTCACGCCACGATTTGGCGTAGCATCAGCCGAGGATCTCGCTATGCTTCATCACGTTCACATTATCGTCCAAGGCCATGTGCAGGGCGTAGGCTATCGAAACTGGACCTACAGCCAAGCAAAGCTCCTCAAACTAACCGGCTGGGTTAAAAATCGCCCCGATGGTGCCGTAGAGATCACGGCAGAGGGACCGGAGGCCGTTCTGCAGAGCTTTCTCACCTTTCTCAAGACAGGACCGGCGTTGGCGAAGGTCTCCTCGGTCGAGGCAACTTGGTCAACTCCATCGAAGTCGCAGTACCCTGAGTTTCAGATAAAACGGTAGTCGGGACCTCGGCGATTCATTGATTCCAGATTCCCGCGAGGGCCGTCTCCCGACGGATCGGGTATGTGCCACAGCGACATATTGAATCGCGGCGTAAGTCGCAGAATGAAACGGCTATCGCGACACCGGCCCGTCAGGAGACGGGTCCTCCGGATGGTAGGTACCCCCAATTCGCGATGCCAAATGGAATTCAAAAAACGCCCTCGCCCCCCTCAAAACAAAAAACTACCCAAGATTATAAGCACCTACAATCACACTCTCACCGCTATTATTGACCTCAAGCCTGGCGGCGTTGTTGTCGATTTTTGCCTCTGAGGGTCTCAACCAGCTCTGAGCATATATGACAACACGCAAGATCATCAGAGCACTGAAACACACGCTGTCGATCGTGACGTCACTGGTTGTCACAATCGCCGTGTGCGAAGCAGCGCCAGAGCGGTGCGACACGAGCAAGAGTCAAGGCACCTTCTCCTCGGCGGATCCAAAGAATAAGAAATATCTCAAGGTAACCCTCGTGCGTGAAATCTGCGCGAATGGATGTATCACCGGGACACTCACGATTCCTCGAAAAGATGGGAAGAACTGGACGTGCAAAACTCTTGAGCTGCCGAATAACGGAAATAAAAAAAATGGTAGTTGCATCCCGGGCGAGAGGACGTACGTCTGCGAACGTGTTGATTCCCCTTCTTTTGGCGACACCTTTGAAATCACAGATGTTCCGGGTGACAGGGACAACATTCTTTTCCATGTCGGCAACTTCCCGAGGAACACAACTGGATGTGTCC
>JALRCK010000386.1 GCA_023262305.1 Deltaproteobacteria bacterium | reverse complement strand
TCTGAAACTGCGTATCTGTGCCTGTGGAGTAAGCGATATCCCCTAGGTGCACAAAAAACGAAAGGTCCTCAAGGGGTACCACATTCAGGAATGAGTCCCTTACGGCAGCTTGATTGGGATGCTCTCCAGAGGAGAGGGTTGCTGAGATCCCTGAGTCTCCGAGAGCCCATACATGAAACGGCTCATCGCCATCGTTCGGTGATGTCACGAAGTAATGAGAGGAGTCCCCTCCTACCAGGGTCGCCCCGCTGGATACTATTTTGTAGAAGTACTTGGTTGCTGGCTGAAGCCCTGTGACCTCAACCCGATGATCAGTTCCGCTTGCGGACGTGAAGGTGAGCGTTTCAGCTCCCGGAGAGGTCCCCACCTTTACCTCAGAATCGGTGCTTGCGCTCGTTGTCCACTTCACAATGATGAACGATTTGTATCCCCGTTGCAGGTAGGGACCACGAGTAATCGACTGCGCATCGGCGATGGATATCCGCATCATCGTCACCAGGACGGAGAGCGCGAGAACAAGGGGGGGATGAAATCGTTTCATGCTAACTAGTCGGAATTACAACAGCATACCATAAAGCCAGACCGGTAGGCTAACGACTTGTCGGATGTGTGAAAGGGGAGAGGTGTCAGTCGCAGGGAAGTGCCTGCCATATTCGATTATTATGGTATACAGACCGAGGAGATAGAGCGACAACGTAGGGTTTATAAAGACCTCTCCTCTGATAAACGCAGGCCGCTTTAGATGCCGCCAGAGCGCCGATCGTTGATGAGAGGGGAGGTCCCCGTGAGAGGTTTTTCCAAGAAAGGAGGGTCGTATGACCATCTTTGAATGGGCGATCGATTACTGTAAGCAGCGTGGGATGCTGGAGCAGGATGCTGCCGTTGTAGTGGAGAGGGTGATCCTTCATCCGGCCACTCGTGGTATCCGCGATAGTTGGGGTGAGTGTTTCGATACGTATCCGGATCCGCTCAAGAAACTTCTCATTCGCACTCTGTGTGAATGCGTCGTTGAGTGGATCCGGCTAGAAGACCCGCACGCGTTTTACCTGCCATTGTTTGATGGCAGCGTGCCGAACTAAAGCCAGTGGGGATCGCTTTTTTGCGAATATGAGATCTCTCTCATAAGGTTTTGAGTCATCGCTCTACCTCCCCACAGCGATTTTAAAGAGGGGCCTTAGGTGCACCGTGTTCCCGCGGCTATCTGCCAGCAACGGAGAATGGCGCTACAAGGGAGGTGCCCTCTCGGAATTGCTGCCACTCTGACTCCTCGGTTTCCCACTCGCAAAAGATCGAAATTCCCGACAGTGGATTTTTGTCTTCTAATCCTTGGAGCGCCCGCTTCAAAGTTGCAAAGGAATTAGGGAGGTTCTCAATCGAAAGATCGCGGTATGGGTGAAGCTGCTCCTCATTGACAAAGGTTCCGAAGGCTATGTTTACTTCCGTTGAAGGGGAGGCCTTTTTCGCCGCGATAATATCCTCAAGTTGATGACGCAGCCCTCGGTCGAAGACCTCTTGAGATGTAATCGAGGTGTCGTAGTAGAGAAACGACATCTGGTGCACCAGTGGGGATATCTCCTCTAGGTCGCGTCGAGATGGATTAGCTTTCCACGGGGTCACCTCAGGAGCCGATGAGGGAAATACCGTTGATACGAACAGAGAGGGTGCCTTTTCTCTGACCTCCTTAAAGAAATCCCGCATCGATGGATGGTAGTCCGTCATGGGACTTCTCGCAGCTGGAATTTGGGAGTACTGAATCACATAGGTGCTGGTCGGAAGGATATACTCGAAGTCCAGATGCATGCCTGGCACCTCAAGATATTTCGCCAGTCGGAGCATGTCCTCAACGGCGCGCTGCCTCCATTCTGGCTTGTTGAGAAAAACTGTTTTGTCCTGAAGCCCTCCTAGCCACGGAAGGACGCGAGCGTTTGGCGCTAGTTCTTTGAGTCGCTTGACCGATGCGCGCGCGGTCTCAGAGAACGAATAGTCTGGAATCGTGCCGTCTTCGTTAAAGGGACCCGCAAAGATATAGAGGTCACGGATCTTGTTTGACTTTGCATCCTCCGCCAACTTGACGAGGTCCTTCATCCGGAGCTTTTCACCAGTTGAGGGAGCGAACCCCCGAAAGAAGAGGCTTTGCGTCCAGACGCCGTGACTCAGGCTCGTTGATTGAGCGTGCGCAGGCTTCAGTATCAGGAGGAGAAGCCCTATAAGGACGACCAGCACCTGATGAATATTTTGGGTGAGACTAGATTTCATGGGGTCTTCACATTAACCCCTGATAATACATCTTGCTTGACTTCATCGATATGGCAAAACTTCGGGGCACAGCGGGGGATTTCTTGAATCATACAATCGAGCAAAGGACAATGAAGCGATGGATCCCTAAGATCGGCGTGATAGCCCTCGTTGTGATAGGTAGTCTCTTTTGGCAAAATTTGTTTGGTGAGCATTCCTCAAAGCGGACTCGCGAATGCGAGGCCTCCCTCATGTCACTCTACCCGACAGGTGTAAGCATCTCGCCTCTGAATAATTTCATCCTGTTGAAACGGCGAAATGCCACCTCATTTGAGTTGACCGTTCGCGATATTCGCTCAGATAAGCTCATCGCCCAAACTACCTCACACAACACTCAGCTCGCTCTCTCATGGGCTCCTGATGAGTCAGCTATCGTGTTTCTTGAAAACGATGATGCGAGTAATCAGTTCACTCTGCGGAGGTGGCGGTTCAAAGAGGCTGCAACGCCCGAGTCCCTAGATCTCGCTACATTGAGTGCGATCCTCCCAATTCGATGGGCTCCTTCCGGAGAGGCTCTTCTTTTGTATCAAGGTAATGGAGATCGGGGGGATTTGACCCTGGTTCAGAGCCCGTTAGGCGCATCGCCTAAGAGAATCTCCTTGGGGGTGATGCTCCATGGGGGGGATATGCGATTGAGCCCCGAGGGCACTCATGTGGCTTTCACGAAGGATTTCAACTCGGGAGAGATCGAGATCGTGGATGTTTCATTGGGAGCCTCTCGCAAGGTTATCACCATTTATCCTGGGGCTCGCATCTCCTCAATCGCGTGGGGTGCACAGGGTGAGATTCTCGTAACAGCGCGCCCCCCCAACGATGAATTTT
>JALRCK010000385.1 GCA_023262305.1 Deltaproteobacteria bacterium | reverse complement strand
AGTCAGTGATAAGCTCTTGTTTGTGGAGCTGAGCGAGCACCCGTTCAGCGAAGGCTTGCTCGATTGGTTTGAGGTCTACCTCCGCGAACCTGGTGAAGACGCCGTCCTTCCAGTACCCGTCAGCGAGGAGTCCGTGAAGGTGTGGATGATAGTTTAAGGCTTCCCCAGCAGTTTGTACGGTGAAGATAGCGGCTAGTTCGCGCTCATCGATACCGAGCACCTGAGAGAGCGCCCCCCAAGCGGCACGAAAGAGAATAGTGTTAAGCTTGCGGTCGTACTTAAAGAAGACCCGTAGGCGTTTTGGGATTGTAAAGACGGTGTGGCGATGGGGTATGTCTTCGATGACCTCACTGTAAATGTGTTCTGCGAACTTCACTGCTCTCTTCGCTCCGCATGAGGGGCACACCCCTCGGCGCTTGCAGGAAAAGGCGATGAGGAGCGAGTGCTTGCATCCATCACAGTATACCCGCGCGGCACCGTGAGCGAGGATTCCGCAGTTTAAATACTCGTCGAAGGTTTTTAGCACCTCATCGCGTAAGCACCCATACTGGTGCTGGAACCGAGCCTCCCACTGGAACTGTAGGTCATCCCGAGAGTGGTAGACGATTTGGTAAAGGGGAGAGGCTTCGGGGGAGCGTCTCCTGTAGTGCTGGAGCTTCGCCTTTGCCTTTTCCCACATGTAGCGCCTGAGCATGCAGGCTTGTTCGCGGAGGTGAGGCTAATAGGTGTGTTAGAATTGGGCAGAATCGCCGATAGGGATTCAGGTAAGGCTTCAGGGAGTGCTATGCGCCTGCGGTCATCAAGGTTGTATGTGCGTGTCGCGACTTCGGATTTGCAGGGAGACGGGCGATTCACTCCGGGATAACATGGCACTCGGGCGGAGCGCTTTGGCGTGCCCGCTCATTGCAATGTTCTCCACGCCATGCAACCGATGCCTCTTTCCCTACCCGGGCTCAATCCAAGGTCGCTACCTAGTAACCCCGGACTAAGCTACGCTGACTACCAAGTAACCCCGGACCAAGGTACCTACTGCTGAGCTCTTATGACAATATCGGGTGTAAGTTTACCACCATTTTTCGCGATAAGGTCGCACAGCTTATCGAGATTGTGTCTGTGCTCTTTGCAAGCGCCAATTTTCACTTGAATCCAATGTGGTTCCCAAGGACGGAAATCAACCCGCGCGCCGCTTGGAAACATGGAAACGGCTAGGTCACCTTCTCGCCTTGAGTTCACAAATGCTGCTATATTATCGTGCAGCGCGCTTCCTCCACCATGAACGAAACACCCTGGCGTTGTGTCAAGTCCTATTCCGCGTATTGAAAGCTTAACTTCCCTTGTCATGTTCTCCTCGTTTAGTTGTTGAACCCGCGATCTCTCACCACGTTACTGCAAGGATAGACCCAGCCGTCGACTAGTCAAATGCCGGCGGAATTGCCCAATCATCGGAGCATTTATTGGTGAAAAGTCACGTTCTACGGCGAATCAGCGAGGACAGGAAAGCAAGGTAAAACTTCGCTAACGTGTGTTATCGGTGATGGGATGACCGCCGAGCCGATCGTTTTAATAAGCCCATCGCCGAACCTATTCTTGACCCGCGAAGTAAGTAGTCTAGGAGGATAATGAGGGGTACGCGCTACGTTGATGCGAGATTGATGGCTAGCGAGCAATTCGACGAAGCCTTGAATAGAGTTAAAGAGGCGAGTAGGAGGGGTAACGAGCAAACCCACCAAACCACGGCTAGAATTCAACAGCTGCAACCACTCTCTGAGGCTTAAGATAGGCCGAGGTGTCGCCCGCTCTGACGTTACCATTGATATCTCAGAGAGCCAGTTCCTTACTAAATGGCCGGCAACAGTGGAGGCCCGGTTAGAGAAGCTACGATTGAGGATTCCCCAAGGGGACCATACGATTGAAGTCGACCTGTTTTCCGGTGGCCTTAAGGGGCTGTGCGTTGCTGAGTGTCGTGAATCGCCATAGGCGAAGCCGGTTAGCTTAGAACACGCCGTGCGACGGCGTGGCTCATCTGATGATCAGGGAGCCACGCCGTGACGGTGCTACAGGTCTTCGTCAGTCATGTCCGCTTCATAAGGAGGTTCATAATCTGTGTCATAATCTGCAACCTCATCGTCGAGAGACAAATCATCCATGTCTTTTGGGGCGTCCCCAAAATCGACCTCGACGTCAGTCCAGTTGAATGCGGCACCTATCTTAGCCGCTTTGAAAGCGGATCTCACAACTCGTCGGTTGGCTTCCATCCAGCGCTCCGCGGTCTCTCGGTTGCAATTTAGGACAATTTCATAGAGCGGGAGCCCCTCAACCGTGACGCTGCAAGCGCTTGTCGCACCCTTTAAAGCCAAGATAACACTAAACATGTCACCCAACCCGATGTCAGAGGGCGCTTCAACCTCACGGTTCTTAATGACGTCATGAATATGATCCCTGAGTAGGGGCTCGCGGAATGTGCCAACAAGGTAATGGTCGGGCGCTTGTCTGAATTTGACCATTACCGTGTAGCAACCGTCCATAGTTTCGTCCTGGGCGTCCTTAATAGCTTGCACACCATTTACGGTGTGTACCAGGGCGGGACCTGAAGTGTGGACTGTTTCAAAAGCATGCGCCGTCTCGTAAAATGGAATTTTGGCGGATTCCGCAATTTGTTTAATCAACTTTGCGGCTCTCTCTTGTGCTGTTTCTCTCCGAGAGCCATTCGGTGCGGCTGGTAAGCTGGGCCCCTCAAAGGGTGCCATGAAGCCTGATAGCGGGTTATCTTTACGGGCATCAAATGCGGTCATAATGTCTCCTGTATCTCACACATAGCGTAGGTTCATTACTGGTCAATCTCTTCCGATTGCTTTTCAAGCCACCTTTCCCTGCGTGCGTATCTCGAAGTGCACTCGAGAGCGGCTCATTTCATTATTCTGCCCACTTCTGAGAGCTACACAAGCAACTCGTTAATTGAACAAGGTTGCCCACGAATCTTGGCTGAAACGCGCAGAGTAAAACCCCTGTCAGTCATGAGTTTCCGAGTTTCTTCTAAGGAACACTTACTTGTGAGCAAAGCGCTTCCCATATAAGAGGCCTCGAACTACTTCTGCGCATGTAGCGACTTATCACTAT
>JALRCK010000384.1 GCA_023262305.1 Deltaproteobacteria bacterium | reverse complement strand
GCCCTACCCATTTGGATCTTGGGCCTTCCCTTTTTGATAGGATACGTCTGCATCGCGCATATCGCTCTCCTCCTCGGTGTCGGCTCAGTTGATGATCCCCTTGGGTACACAATTTTTGTTCGCAAATAAATCTGTTTCCGTCCATGAGTTAAGACCGTAGGGATACGGTACTGTCAGAGTATCTGCTCAGCGCATCGCAGCCAGACGCGAGCCGCCCAATCTATTGGTCGCCCCGAATATATCAACTGAAGAGAAGAGGCGCGAGATTACGCGGGAGGGGGAATGTCCTTCCTACGGTACACATAACCACCGGGGACTGGGAATAGCAGCTCGTAATTTTGCCGAAGCAACCTTCCAAGCTCCGCCGCGAACCCCTCCCCCTCTGTGGGTAAATTTTCAGGTCTCACGTCATGCGTAAAGTACCCGTACGGCGCGTTGAATCGTTGGGCGGATGACACCAAATCGTTCTTGAATCCATCCCCTATACCGCCAGACATCGGATATATAAACTTCGAGGTGGGCTTGAAGTTGCCATAGAAGAAGATTGCGGGGTCCTGTCCATAGTAGAACATATACGCGGGCGGGTTCGTCGTGGGATTAATTTTCTCGGAGAGCTGCCTTATGTAAACGCCTCCCGCGCCTCCTTGCATACTCTCTTGTGGATAGGTTAAGGCTCTCCGACATTTGCTATAAACTACCTTGCAGTTCGGGTAAAACACCCAAAGACATATTGCTAACGCGAGCCCCCACTCCAGTCGGGGCTCCACGTGGACAAACGAGATTATCCGATAGACTAAATAGGCTACTCCACACACGCTGACACCAAGAGCGATACCTAAGGGTGTCTGAAAGAAGAGAAAATAATGAGCGTGACCAGATTGAATATTAACCACTAAGCTCGCGAACGCCGCGACAACCCACGAGCAGGCAACAACATCGACCCACGAGCGGCGAAGCACTAAGAGGACAAAGGGCACAGAGAGGGCGACTTTATAGGGGAGTGCCGCTGGGTTGGACAAATATCGCAAAACGCCGTACGAGTTCTCTAAAAACATCCCATACACATACAGGCGAGGCAGTCGATTGATAGGAGCGTAATAGAGGTTCGCCGTGTATGTCCAATACCAAAGGTCTTTCAGAGCGTTGTGAAAGGCGAAATAGCTAACGAAGAGAATCACGGGAATAACACCCCCTACCCCTACCGCCATGAATCGAGTGACAAAGGCCCGGAAGCTCAATCCTTGTGGCCCCCATGGGTAGAAAAGAAGATGCGTGAGAAAAGGTAGCGCGAAAAAAGCGGCTGGCTGCTTAGCTAAAACGGCGAGAGAGAACAACGAGCCCGACAACACCCCCCACAAAACCTTTTGAGAGCTGGTAAACACAATCAAAACTCCGTAAGCAAGAGCGAGGAGTCCGGTCGATAGCTGCTCCGTGTTAAGAAATGCCGGTTCAGGGAGACTCAGTGGGTTGAGCAAAAAGAAAAAAACAAACGCCAAAGCCGTAGCTATACCGACCCACAGCATTCGAGCGCTACGGAAGCCAAGAAAAAGGGAACCAGCTCCCATCATGGTGAGGATAACGAACCCTCTCCACATAGAGACAGCGGAGTTTCCCCCAAAAAGAAAACAGAGGCGCAGAAAAAGATAAATGACCGGGGGCTTATGATCCGCGATATCCCGATATGGAATCACTCCATGATTCCATAACTTGGCGATGATGGCGTAGATAACGAGGTCTGAATTAGGAAACCCATCCCTCTTCTCACCGAGAACTAAACTATACCCGGCGAAAGCTATTACCAAAACCGGCGAAAGGCTGAGCAGCTTGATCGCCGTTTGTGTTATTTTACTCAGGGAGGACATAGTGTATCAGCTAAAAAGTTCGCAAAGACAGGCATTTGTGTCAATTCACTTTCCTGGGCACCGATCTCCATCGACTCTAAGAACTTACTTCAGGAAAACGACGACTCTGGGTTCACGCTGACCCCGACGTTGGAGGCGGCTCGCGACATTTCAGCTGCCCACCGATCCAACCCGCCACATCTGCCAAAAAATAAACTCCCTCACCTTCGGCGACTCTCGCGTCTCAAGCCGCCCATTCCACATCGCGCGAGCTCCGTGCCTACGCCGATCGTATCCTATCGCTTCGGCTTTGCTCATTCACTATCAAGAAGCTGTTGAGCACAAGCACATCCAGATTACCTCGCTGATACGCGCTTACGGCATCCTGGGGCGAGCAGACGATAGGCTCGTTGTGCATGTTAAAACTTGTGTTCACGAGAATACCCCGCCCTGTTAATTCCTTGTACTTGGTCAAAATATCGTACATACCATCGTTGACTCCTGGATATATGACCTGGGGACGCGCGGTGCCATCCACATGCACAATAGCCGGGGACTCTGCCTTACATTGGTCTGTAACGTTATAGGTTACCGTCATGAACTGCGCCGTGTGGGAGGTCTTTGAGTCGTACCCCTTGAGGTAGAGATGGGCGTCAACATCTCGCATAACCGGCGCGAATGGCATGAACTCGGTGCGCTGCAACTGTTCGTTGAGCCACTTATTAACCTCCGGCTGTGTCGCTTCATAGAGGATGGACCGATTGCACAGGGCCCGAGGACCGTACTCCATCTTTCCCGCGAATCGAGCAACGATGTAACCACGCGACAAGTAGCGAGCAATCTCTGAGTTAACATCCTCAGGTCTGGAGTACGCGATACCTTCACGCTGAAGAAGCTGCTCAATCTCCTCATCACAATAAGATGACCCCAAGTAGAGTGTCTCAAGCGCCTTCGGGATCACGGAAAAATCCTGATGCTCCGCGTAACCAAGGTACGCTGCTCCGAGCCCCAGCCCTCCATCACCCATATTCGGGAATACGTATAATTTCTCAACCTCCGGCAGCTCCGCGATCACCTGATTTGCCCGAACATTAGCGTGAACGCCTCCAACCACCGCGACCTTCCGATGACCAGTCTTATTGACGTAGTGCCGAACCATCGCGCCCGAAACCTCCTCGAGATGTCTTTGAACACCAGCCGCTACATGTCGGGGCTCCATACCGACGAAGTGATCACGAACATCCTTGAGGGCCCGCGTGAACACCTTACCGCGGTTTACAT
>JALRCK010000383.1 GCA_023262305.1 Deltaproteobacteria bacterium | reverse complement strand
CGCGTCGTGCGCGTTAATGTTTGGTAGCGTCGAATGGGGTGTTGCGACTTGCGCGATGCTCGGTGCGCTTTTCAGCATCGGGCTTATCCTCATAATTAGTCGCCAGATCGGAAATGGGGGAGGGGAGTCGCTCCTGTTGGTCGGGATAGTGTTTAGCTTCCTATGTTCAAGCGTCGTAACGATGCTCTACTACATGGGGGATTACTCGCAGCTCTTCCGAGTCACGAGGTGGATGATGGGAGGGGTTCCTAACGCAACCTATTCGGATCTCCTCGTCGGAGGCTTCCTCGTTGTGATGTTGTTCGTGTGGCTCCTCCGCAGCGCGCGAGATCTCGATCTTATGGCGTTCGGTGATGATGTCGCAACGACCAAGGGAGTCTCGGTCCTGCCGTTGTACTATGTCACCTTTGTGCTCTCCTCCCTCGTTGTTGGGTGGATCGTTGCGCAGTGTGGAGTGATCGGCTTTGTGGGGATCATCGTCCCCGCTATCGTCCGGCTTTTGGTTGGGCTGCGGCACCAGCATGTGTTGCCACTCTCCTTTACCTTGGGGGCTCTTCTTGTGGTCATATGCGATCTGATGGGGCGAGTGGCACGTCCACCGTTTGAGATTCCCGCCGGAGTGTTTACGGCTCTTATCGGCGGTCCGGTCTTTATTTGCCTCGCTCTGGTGGGATATCGGCGCATACGGCTCTAAATCGTTCATGAGTGCTGTTCTCTTGGATCCGGGAAAGAGGTAGTCTCCGAAGGTAATGAACTCTCAAACACCATCGGCGACTCAATTCTTCTTTCAGCTCACCCCAGAAAAGGTGCTTGAGTCCGTGGAGTCGTTGGGTGTTCGTTGCACCGGGCGGGTCCTCGCTCTGAACAGTCTAGAGAACCGGGTGTATGAGGTAGAGCTTGATGTAGACCTCCCTCCTGACGCAGGACGGTGGGATGCCTATCGGGTTATTAAGTTTTATCGTCCTGGTCGATGGACTCGCGAGCAGATCCTGGAGGAGCATCAGTTCCTGAAGCAGTGTGCTGCTGTTGAGATCCCAGTTGTTGAGCCCCTTGATCTTCCGCACGGGGGCACGGTTGGAGAGGTAGGGGACAGTGGGATCTTCTATGCCATATTTCCAAAGGTGGGTGGTCGGATTCTCGATGAGATGTCCGACTCTGAGTTGCGGCAGATCGGGCGTCTTCTCGCTCGACTGCACAACGTAGGCGTGTCCGGCTCGTTCAGGCATCGAATTACGTTGAACGCCGATACCTATGGGCATGCGAATCTAGCCTACTTGAAGGACAATAAGCTGTTGCCGCAATCAGTCGAGGGCTACTACCTCGGCATCGCTGAACGGATCATTCGAACGTCGCAGCCGTGGTTTCATGAGACCAAGATTCAAAGGATTCATGGCGACTGTCACATCGGAAATATCCTGTGGCATTCCAAGGGGTGTTACATCGTAGACTTTGATGACAGCCTTGAGGGACCCTGTGTTCAGGATCTCTGGTTGCTCACCCCGGGGAGGGATGAAGCCGCGCACAAACAGCGACGATCTATCCTTGAGGGCTATGAGATGATGCGCCCGTTTGATCATTCATCTCTCCGGCTCATTGAGCCACTGCGTGCCCTGAGAATGATTCATTTTACAACCTGGATCGCCAAGCGGTACGAGGACCCCGCCTTCAAGCAGATCTTTGTGGACTATGGTTCAGAGCGGTATTGGCGTGAGCAGCTTATCGCTCTTCAGGAGGTTGGAGAGGCCTTAGGGATTGGATGAGCACGCCCCAAACACGAAATGCCGTTTGGCAAGCTCAAATAACACCAGTAGAAAGAATCCTAGAATTCGATATAGTTACCTGACGGTATGCTCCTTGGCCTCTCCCTTATAGTTCTCCTGATAGCTTTAAATGCGTTCTTCGTTGCAGCGGAGTTCGCCATCATTAAGGTGCGATATTCCGCTGTGGAGGCGGATGTAGCGGCGGGGAGTAGCGTTGCGAAGGTTTCGCAGGGAATTCTCGACAAGCTTGATAAGTACCTCTCGGCCGCGCAGATCGGGATTACACTCGCCAGCCTCGCGCTCGGGTGGGTTGGTGAGCCCGTTGTGGCAGGTTTCCTCGTCGATACCTCCCAGGCTCTTGGTCTTCCAATGTCTGCTGATCTTGCCCACAAGGTAGCCGTTCCAGTCGGATTTGTGGTCATCACTGTCCTGCACCTCGTCTTCGGCGAGGCTATTCCAAAATATGCCGCGATTTACTACCCGCAGGAGTTCACCTATGCCTGCTCAATACCCCTCAAATTTTTCGCTATCGTTACTGCCCCGCTCGTCTGGGTTATCAACGGACTCACCTGGCTCATTCTCACTCCGCTTGGAATTAAAGTGCAGTCGGAGGAGGACACGCACACTGAGGAGGAGCTTCGACTCTTGCTTGCGGAGAGTGCTCAGAGTGGAGAGGTAGGGGCTATCCAGAAAACTGAGCATGAGCTCATTGAAAAGGTCTTCAAATTCGACGAACGGGTTGTTCGCCAGATCATGGTGCCTCGTCCCCAGATGGCAGCGATAGACATGGCGACCTCGCCAGACGATGCGTTGACATTAATCTCTCGTGAGGGCTATTCCCGAGTGCCCGTGTATTCCGGCACGAAGGACAACATCGTTGGAATCTTGCATGAGAAGGAGCTCCTGCGGAGGGTTCTCGACAAACAGTCCATCAATATAACCGAGATCATGCGACCGGCGCTCTTTGTGCCAGAGACCAAGAAGATCGGCTCACTTCTCAGAGAGTTGCAAAATAAACGGAGCCACATGGCGATAGTGGTTGATGAATTCGGAGTCGCCTCGGGCTTGATCACGTTGGAGGATATCGTCGAGGAGTTGGTGGGCGAAATCCAGGACGAGTACGATGATGAGCGCCCTGTCGTTGAAAAACGCAAAGAGGGTGACTTTATCGTCAACGCCCATGCTTCAATACTGGATGTCAACGCGCACCTGCCGGTGCAGCTCCCGGAATCACCCGAGTATTCAACCGTGGCGGGCTTCCTACTCGATGACGGAGACTTCGACCGCATCTCGGACTGGATTGCCAGGAACTACGCCGCAGTCATCGACAAAGGCACGATCCTGGCTGGAGTGCTCATCGTT
>JALRCK010000382.1 GCA_023262305.1 Deltaproteobacteria bacterium | reverse complement strand
AATTGCATTAACAGCCGCCAGGGTTTCATTACCTGCCATCCAGAAGTGTCCGCCAAGAACTAAGCCGTGTATGACGAATTGAGCTCGAAGGTGAGTATTTTTCTCAAGCGTCGTGCCTAAATTGCACAGTACAAATCCAGCAGCCCCTAAACCTGAAGAGATACTGTGGTACGTGGCTGCGATAATTCCAGCGACCGTCCCTGCAACGACGAACACCTTGAACGATGTGCTGATATTCTCTTTTTTGAGAAACGTCATCGCCGATTCGTTGATGAGGAGGGTGCCCTCCTTGAGCCTCTGCAAAAAAAGCGCAGGGCCACAGGTCGCCGAGGGCTTGGTTTCTTGTGCTGATGATGATGTCACGACCAAGGCGCCCTGCAATTTTTCCGGGGTCGGCTCTCCCCCTCCCTGAGATTCGTGGTCGATGTATGTGCTTGGAGCGGGAGCTTTAAGCGGGGTTAAGTCGGCAGGTGCTGATGCGAAGACTTGCGTGGAAGCCGCCTCACTCTGGGCGGCGGGCGTTGGTGGAATGCGAGCGGCTCCGTTGAGGGGGGCGGCTGACGACGTGGAATTTCGAGACAACACGGTACACTCCTTAAAATCCGAGTGTACTCTTGGAAGGTTTGTTGTACGGTTGGATGAGGATTCAGTTTTCGTAACATATCAGTGAAATTTCGCTGCGTCGGAAAGCTCATCTGATTCCCTTAAAAATCTTCTCATGGTGGAGTGGGTAATCCATGATTCGATATCTCAGTTTCATTCTCCTTTTTCTGAGTGTGGTGTCACCGCGTGTTTCGGGTGCCGAGGAGGCCTTTACGTACTACAGCGTCGTGATGCTTCAAACCGAAAAGGTTTTTGAAGAGCGGCTCGGGAGCGTCGATACGTTATCTGTGTACGTTAAGGGGATCGTTGATGCGGCAGAGGCTGCCGTGAAGCCACTCCCGAAGGGACCCCCTGCCAAGGGCTTTATCGTCATAGCGGTAAAACCAGGTGATCGGTCTCGGGTGTGGCTTGATATAAAGGATCCCATCTCCAAAGAGGCAGCCACAGCGCTAGAATCGGCAGCAGCAAAGGTGGTGCCTGTATCCGTTAAGGGAGGAACTCTCCTTTTCGCTATCAAAGTCGGGCTGTGGGGAGGGGAATCGCCATCGGAGATGATTCCTCGACCCGAGGCATGGCGCGCCGAGGCCGAGAAGGCGGGCAGATTCATCGAGTACTCCGAGTTAGTTGACCGTGTGTGGCAAGACTGATTGATGATTGAATCTCAGGAAGCGCCTCCTCCACTCGAATGCCTTACAAGGCTTACGGCAAGGCGCGGCTCTGGAACTGCTGGAACACCCTACCTTTCATAGTCGCTGGACCGTAATGAGGAGTTAACCCCTCCCAAGTACCCCCTACTTTTATTTTCATTCGGGGCGAGATGGTAGGTTGTAGCAGGCAGAGGGGTAGCCCCCCCCTCGCCTCCGTCATACCGACTCATCCGGTTACCGATATCATCGAGCCAGTTATAAGCTCCGTCACGCATTCGTTCAGCTTGAGGTGTGGCGGTCCCTACGAAGCGATACCGTACACCGGAGATGGATCCCTCATGATTGAGCAACCGAGTAGTCAGCAAAAAGAGCCGAAACCTCCAACCCGTTTTTCGACGGGGATCGGTGGTTTGGATATCATCCTACATGGAGGGATTCTTCAGGCAGGTTGCTATCTTGTGCAAGGGGACCCGGGTTCCGGGAAAACGACCCTGGGTCTTCAATATCTCCTTGATCAGGTAAAAAATGGGGCACGAGTGCTCTACGTAGCTATGACGGAGTCCCGGCAGGACATGGAGATGATATGTGCGTCTCACGGGTGGAGCCTCGAAAAGGTGGAGTTGTTCTCCCTGGAGCACCCCTCCTCAAGTTTACTTGAGCAAGCACAGCGTTCGATCTTTGATCCAGCCGAGACCCAACTTGGAGATCTGATTCAAGCTGTGGTCGCTCAGATTGATCGAGTAAACCCATCTCATATCGTTTTTGATGGGCTCTCTGAGCTGAGATTATTGTCGGGTTCCCAGCTACAGTACCGTCGACAACTTCTGTCGCTGAAGAACTTTTTAGCGGAACGGGGGATAACGACCATACTCCTTGACGACAGAACCGGTAGTCATGAGCTCTCTTCGCATCAGAGTGTCGTAGGTGGAATCATCGTGCTGGAGACGAGTCTCCCTCAGTATGGGCGTGGTCGTCGAAGGTTGTATGTAGGAAAAGTTCGCTCCTCTGATTTTAAGGAGGGATATCACGATTATGATATCACGGAAGGTGGGCTGGTCGTTTTCCCGAGGCTTGTGGGGCCCGAGCGACTTGAGTCGGTTGAGCGGCGACTGCAAACATCTGGCGTGACGAATCTTGATAAGATGTTCCTGGGTGGTCTCATGACAGGCGCCTCGTCAGTCTTTATTGGTCCCTCGGGTGTTGGAAAGTCCACCGTAGCAATGCAATTTGTTGGGACTGCTCTGCGGCAGGGATTCAAGGCAGCTGTTTATAGCTTTGATGAGGTGCTATCGACCTACATTGAGCGCTCTGAGAAGTTGATCCTGAAGAGTCCGGGAGCTCTGCGACCGTATCTTGAGGATGGTCGCTTGATCGCTCGTCAGATTGATCCTGCGGAGCTGACCCCCGGGGCGTTCGCTGAGTCGGTTCGGATCGCTGTAGATCGGGGCGTGTCTATTATAGTGATTGATAGCTTGAATGGGTACCTCAACTCTATGCCAGAGGAGCGGTTCCTTTCTACCCATCTGCATGAGCTTGTATCGTATCTGAATCAGAGGAACGTCATCACGATCATGATGGTGGCGCAACACGGGGTGCTGCGTGGCTCTAGCCCTGACTTTAATGTGAGCTATCTGGCCGACTCTGTTCTTCTGTTTCGATATTTTGAGGCAGGTGGAGAAGTATTGCGAGCGATTACCACATTCAAGAACCGGACGGGACCCCATGAAAACACGATGAGGCAACTCTTGATAACAGAGACTGGGGTTGAGGTAGGGGAGCCTATGACTGGGCTTCGAAAGATATCAACAGAAGCGCTTTATGACGACGCGGCCACAGTCGCCACAAGCCTCTCTGAAGATTTCATCCGACAGTAGAGATAGGGTCGAAAATGCCGACTAAAGA
>JALRCK010000381.1 GCA_023262305.1 Deltaproteobacteria bacterium | reverse complement strand
GCATCAAGCTGACCGAGTCATCGTTGAAGTGTACCAAGAACTCAACCGAACGTTCGTGACACCGCTTGATCGATCAGACATCTACAAGCTCGGCTCAGAACTCGAGAGCATCACCGATGCAATCTATGCAACCGCCCTTCAGATCATCGTTCACGCCATGGAGGATCTCCCCGCGGGCAGCAGAGACCTCGCGGTGCTGGTTGACCAAGCGTGCCAAGAGATCTTGGAGGCGGTCACCCACCTCCAGAGCAAAACGAGCCATATCGACATCCGCAAGCGATGCAAGAACATCAAAAGCCTTGAGGACCAAGGAGATGTTATCTTCCGCACCCAGATCGCTCACATGTTTAAGCATGAGTCCGACGCAATTCGCCTTCTCAAGCACAAGGAGTTCCTTGAGGGGCTTGAGGGAGGTCTCGACCTCTGTGATGACGTAGGAAACGTTCTTTCCACTGTGGTTATCAAAAACTCGTAGGTCTTATGTCCGCAGAGATGCTTTTGGGCCTCGTCGTAGCAGTTGTTGTCGTAGCGCTCATATTCGATTTTATCAACGGCTTCCACGATACCGCCAACGCAATTGCGACCGTGGTGAGCACCGGCGTTCTGCCTCTAAGAACTGCGATATATTTAGCAGCAGCTCTAAACTTCGTCGGTGCGTTCACAGGCACCGCGGTTGCCAGCACCATTGGCAAGGGAATTATCACCCCGACTACCATCACTCTGGTGGTAATCTTTTCAGCCCTTGTGGGCGCGATATTCTGGAACCTCTTCACCTGGTACTACGGCATTCCATCCTCAAGCTCTCATGCGATGGTCGGCGGGCTCATCGGCGCCGGAATGGCTCACAGCGGAGCTTCTTCAATCCAGTCAGCCGGTCTTACAAAGATCGTCACAAGCCTCATCGTCAGTCCGCTGGTGGGCATGCTTGTCGCGTTCACCTTCATGATTCTGCTCTACTGGATCTTCAGGCGAGCAGCACCGGTGGGCACAGCTCCTCTGTTTCGACGTCTGCAGATGCTCTCTGCAGGCTTCATGGCCCTCTCACACGGAAGCAACGATGCTCAAAAAACGATGGGAGTGATCACCATGTCGCTCGTCGCTGCTGGCTACATGGTCATGCCCGAATCAGGCAAGCTGCCTGTGCCTTTGTGGGTCGTGGTTGCAAGCGCCGCTGCGATGGGCCTTGGAACAGCCGCCGGAGGAGTGCGAATCATCAAAACCTTGGGCACTAAGATTATCGACTTGAAACCCATGCACGGTTTTGCCGCAGAGACAGCTGCAGCGTCGGTCATTTTCACGGCCTCCCACTACGGTCTTCCTGTATCCACAACCCACTGCATTAGTGGTTCGATCCTGGGCGTAGGTGCGAGCCAAAGCGTTTCCGCGGTGCGTTGGGGTATCACGACCCGTATTTTGTGGGCGTGGGTTCTAACCATCCCAGTTAGCGCGCTGAGTGCATTCCTCGTGTACTGGCCGGCAAGCCTCATCGGTGGTCAGTAACAACCAGCCCCTGGCAATCAAAAACCTCTAACCGCCAGATACATCTGCGGTTTGCGTGCGCCGTATCGTTCAGAACACACGTCCGGCAGAGGGCTTCGTGAACGTGCTCGAACATCAATCTCCGAGCGTAACGACCGGATCATAGCTACTCCCGCCTTATGTCTCATGGCGAAATGCATGCGTCGTTGCAGGACGGGATGTTGGTGACGTAGCTTTTTGAGACCAGATAGGATACTTTTTTTTTGAGTCCTCGTCCGAAGGGAGGTATCTCAAGCGACCAGCAGAGCAACTGTTCGAATCAGGATCGAGCCGTGCAGATCGACAAAATATCAGAGACCGAACGACAGATACTCTATCTCATGCTCATGAATGGCAGGGTCTCAGTTGCTGAATTGGCGAAAACTGTCGGCTGTCCAGCACACGTTGCCCAACACGCTATAAAAAAATTTCGAGACAATAGGCTACTTTCAAGACGAGTCGCAGTTAATCCTTACAACCTCGGATACATTGGTTGCCACTTCCTGATCGGCTTATCCGGTGAGGAGCATAGCAAGCGCGAGGAGGTTGCCGAATTCCTCGCCCGCTACCCCCAAATCACCGCAATATTGGAGATCGGTGGAGAGTATGACTTCTTTCTATCTATGATCACTCGCTCAAGGGGAGAGCTGGCTCGGATCAATCAAGAGATATCGGAGAAGATGGGGCACCTTCTCATTAAACGACATATTGGCCTGCCGGTACGCCATGCGGTCTTTGGAGCCAAACTTTTGACGAGTCGAACGGACCTCTATACCGAGTGTATTTATGATATCTCGGGAGAACCGATGAGCCCTCCTCTCATCCTTGACGATGTTGATCATCAGCTCCTTCGAGCGCTGACATCTGCAGAAGCCGAATCATCCGCTTCACTCGCTCGCTCCCTAGGTGTCCCCGCATCCACGATTGATTACAGGATGAAACGACTCGAATCTCAGGGAATCATCTGCGGAGATATGCGGGAACTTAACGGAAACCTCCTCGGATTGACTCATTATTTGATGCTCGTTGTTTTTAAGGGCATGCCTGAGGAGCAACACGCTAAGTTTTACAACTTCTCAAAATTCCATCAAAACATTACTCACTTCACCGTTGAAGTCGGACCTTGGGATTATATGCTCGGTGTGGCCGTTCGAAGCACCAACGATCTGGCCAATCTCTTAAGACAGATACGAGAGGTATTTGGGGCAAATGTTTCATCCATCACTCCTATTCCTCTCTTAAACACTCGTAAGGTAAAAGATTGGGGATAGCGGCACGGGCTGGATACTCGCGGAGTAATTTTCGCCCCCCCCCTCGCGATACTGCCCCAGCTGACCTTACCAGCCTGGAATCAATAGAGCTGACTCTAACCTTTCGAGTTCTAGCGATGGGAGAGCATTCCAGACTGGCAAAAGCCCCTCCGTTAACGGGGTAGACTTTTTATGTGAGTCTCAGTAGCCTTATATGGTCAACTATCAGGGAGTTAACATGAGAACCTTCGGCCAACTCGCGCTCGTCGTCATTCTTCTGACCCTTGCTAGCATTTTAAATGCTATTACGGCGCATGCAGCCCCCCGCCCCTGTCGCTTCGGCTATAAAGGGGTCTATGTGACCTGGGCTAGGAACGCATCGAGCGC
>JALRCK010000380.1 GCA_023262305.1 Deltaproteobacteria bacterium | reverse complement strand
CTTCCCCCGAACAGCTTTCACGGCGCTCAACTCACCGGCAACATCGAGGATGCTCTGAACTTTCAGCCCAACCAAGGATTCTCCCTGTCCGACCACAACGACCTGCCCACTCCGCCACTCGCTCTCGTCACGGTCGAGAACTGATGCAACATCAACGAGCTGCAAGATTGATCCGCGGTACTGAATGACCGAACTGGACGAGACGCTTTCGATGTCTGAGAGCGAAAACTCCTCCAATCTGTGAACGCAGGACAAGGGAATTGCGGCTCGAACTTCTGACGTGACCTGCACGACAAGGAATTGTTGTGCCACCGAGGACTGTGAGGTTACGCTCTTACTAGCGGTCTGCGCTACTATCTCCTCTTGGTGTTCGATGTTCGCCTCGCGTCCGAGCACGACGGGATCAAGGATGAGAGCGATCTGCCCGTCTCCAAGGATCGTTGCTCCCGCATAGGTGCTGAGTTCTCCCAACTGGCGTCCGAGCGGTTTTACAACGATCTCCTCAGTGTCGTGCACACAGTCGACAACTACGCCAAAACGAGACCCATCTACATCGATCACAACGATGACGTTATCCTCTTGAGCCTCCTCGGATGTTCCAACCTTGAGTTGCCTGGAGAGGAAGAGGAGCGGAAGAAGATCTCCCCGTAGCTTGTAGAACGGATACTCACCGATCCACGAGAGCGCTCCGCTCTTCTCACTCGTTCCTAACCGAACCAGCTCTGTTATCGCCGATTGAGGCACTGCGAATCGCTGTCCGCCACACGAGAGGAGGAGTGCGGGAATGATGGCCAAGGTCAGCGGGATCTTGAGCCGAATGACGCTTCCCTCACCACTTCGGCTTGAGATGTCCACATGTCCGCCGATCTTCTCGACACTTGACTTGACTACATCCATGCCGACTCCTCGTCCGGAGAGGTTTGTCACGGTATCGGCAGTGGAGAACCCCGGAGCAAAGATCAACCGGTGCACGTCAGCCTCGGACATCGACTGAGATCGCTCGTGCGAGATGAGACCACGTTGAACTGCACGGTCTCGGATCTTGTCGGTATTGAGTCCAGCCCCGTCATCTATGATCTCAATAATCACATATCCACCCTCTTGCGAGGCCCGCATGGTGATGCACCCTTCAGCATCCTTGCCCACCTCAATCCTTTGATCGGGCAGCTCGATACCATGATCAATCGAGTTTCGTACGATGTGCGTAAGGGGATCTTTAATAGCTTCGATCAGCGTCTTATCGAGTTCGGTTTCTTTGCCAAACATATCGAGACGAACCTGCTTCTTGCAGGCGATTGCGAGGTCTCGTACCACGCGGGGGAATTTGCTCCAGACCGTGTTAATCGGCTGCATGCGCGTCTTCATAACCCCTTCTTGGAGCTCTGAGGTAACGAGGTTCAGGCGCTGCGTGATAGCTCGAAAATTGATATCGTCGATCCCTTTTGTGGTCTGAAGGATCTGATTACGCGCGAGTACAAGCTCACCCGCAAGATTCATCAAGTGGTCAAGGAGCTCAACATCAACTCGGAGCGAGGTCTCCTGCGCACCTCCCTTGGCATGAGGCGCCTCGTGGGTCTCAGCAAGCACCACTGGCTGCCGCGACACCTCCTCAGGAGCAGGCGATGGCTTAAGCTCTACAATTTCAGGCTGTGCAGGCGTTACGTTCTGTCCCTGCTGGGCTGCCTCTTCGGCGTCTCGCTGCGCCAGGAGCAGCTCAAACTCCTCATCAAGCGAGAGCTCTGTTTTATGGGAATTACCTGGTTGAGTTTGCGCGGCAGCCAAGAGGTTCGCAACGAGCGCATCAAAACTCTGATCCCCCTCCTTTTTTGTCGATTCAATGCTCGTAATGATGGTTCGAATAGCGTCGCAGGTTGAGAGGAGAAGTGTGATGATCCCATCGTCCACTGTAAGCACATTGCTTCGAAGCAGATCGAGCAGGGTCTCGCCGGCGTGAGTTACAGACTCAAGCTTCCGCAACTCCAGAAAGCCGCACACACCTTTGATCGTGTGTAACCTCCGGAAGATTGAGTTGATGAGGTCGCTGTCGTCAGGACTCGCCTCTAGAGCCAAAAGCTCCTCATCAAGGTGATCGAGCCCCTCTTTCGTCTCAATCAAGAAATCATGTAGCAGTCCGTCCTGCTCGCCCATAGCGCGCCTCCCCGACACTCTCGCCACAGGGTAGGTCGGATGGTGAGCCTCCCGACTTGAGGTAACATCCCAACTTTACACACCAAGGCGAAAACTTTCGGAAGTTCATTCACCTAGGGCCTAACACGTTCATCCTTCAAGGCACTTATGACGACTCCTAAAGTATCGAGGAATCAACCCTTGGGAGGTTTCCAAAAACGACCGAAGTCTCTCTCGGCAAGCTACATTCGTTCGACTCACTTCAATCGAACCGTAGGGGATCGGGGCATGAAGAAGATTCGCGTACTACTCGTAGACGACTCAGCGGTAATCAGAAAGGTCCTCGGAGACCTGATTGCAGCGGACCCCGAACTTGAGGTTGTCGGAACCGCCGCTAACGGAAAACTCGCGCTTGAGCAGCTTGCCCTACTCAATCCGGATATCATAACGCTCGACATAGAGATGCCTGAGATGGACGGGCTCCAGACAGTCCGTGAGATTCGCAAGCTGGGATCAAACGTGCCGATTATCATGTGCAGCTCCCTCACAGCTACCGGAGCCACTCACACTCTGGATGCCCTCGCATTTGGCGCCAACGACTATGTAACCAAACCATCGAGCCACGGCGTAAATACCCGGGAAGTTGTTGGTGAGGAGCTCCTCCGTAAGATCAAAGGGCTCGCGTCACCGATCGCCCAGGCGCTCCGAGTGGCGAGAGTTTCAGACCACTCAAGACCTGCTACGCCTGCACGACGCCCGGAAACCACCATCATCACAGGGGACAATTTGGTTCAACGCCCCTTCGGTGTTGTAGCGGTGGGAGTCTCTACGGGCGGTCCTAATGCTTTGCAGGAGCTCATACCTCAGCTCCCAGCGAAGCTTGCAGTGCCCGTCCTTCTTGTCCAGCACATGCCCCCACTCTTCACGAAACTTCTGGCTGAGCGTCTCAATGCTCAATCACAGATCCCCGTTATGGAAGCAGTCGAAGGACAGGACGTGCTCCCCGGACATATCTACATCGCTCCCGGGGGGCTCCACA
>JALRCK010000037.1 GCA_023262305.1 Deltaproteobacteria bacterium | reverse complement strand
GGATATCGTCCAGGCGATCTACGACTCAGAGTTCAAGAGCGCGTATGAGAAAGCAGGGATTGAGTATCAGCACCGATTGATCGACGACATGGTTGCCTACGCGATGAAGTCGAAGGGCGGATTCCTCTGGGCGTGCAAGAACTACGACGGCGATGTTCAGTCAGATTCAATCGCGCAGGGCTTTGGCTCGCTTGGTTTGATGACCTCAGTGCTCATGACCGAAGATGGGCGCACCATCGAGGCAGAGGCTGCGCACGGAACGGTAACTCGGCACTTCCGCCTCCATCAGCAAGGAAAGGAGACCTCCACGAATCCGATCGCTTCTATCTTTGCATGGACGGTAGGTCTTAAATACCGCGGGCAGTTTGATGGCAACCATGCCTTGGTGAGCTTCGCCTCTGCGCTTGAAGAGGTGTGTGTCGACGCTGTCGAGAGTGGCAAGATGACCAAAGATCTCGCCCTGTGCATCTATGGCGATAAGCTCAAGCGTGAGCACTACCTGAGCACAGAGCAGTTCCTCGATGTCATCGCACAGAACCTTTCAAAGAGGATCGCTCACTAAGCTCCATAACGATTGAGGTGCGACGGCTCGCTTATCGCGCCTCTATCATTGAAGCTATCATATCGACTGGCTGCTCGGTGTCCCAACGCCGAGCGCCGGTCAGCTTTGCGGTTTGCCCCCCTGTTTGAGGATCTTGGAAGGTCACTGGCAATCCCTTCCTATCAAGGAACATCGTCACAGGAAGATCTCTTATTGAGAAGTAGTGCTTTAGTTCTCCTTGCGTGTCCATGATGACGGGAAATGGAAGGGCGTATTGTCGCGTGAAGCGCTGCGCCTCAAATGGGTCATCATCAACAGCGACGCCCACCACCTGGAAGTCAGATCCGGCGAAAGCGTTCTGGAGGTTTCTCAACGTGGGGGCCTCCGCTGCGCACTCAGCGCACCAGGAGGCAAAGAAGTGTAGGAGGACGATCTTGTCTCGGTAGTTTGAGATACTCTCCTGCTCCCCTTGAACGGTTGGGAACTCAGTTCTCAAGACCTCCTTGAGGCTTTGTATGTTCGGATCAGGCTCTGGAGGTGAGTAGCAGCCGATGCAGCATGTGAATGTTGTCGCGCAAAGAGCGGCGGTTATGAAGGTGTTTAGGGGGAGCAGTCGTTTCATACCGTGTTACCTATAAGATACTCCGTTCCCGGCTATGGGTTGACGGGTTGTTCGCCCCGCTTCGTCTTGTAATGAAACAGAGACCTGTTGATTTTGAAATCGATCCGTCGGGAGGGGGATGTACTCTCCTACATAGTGTCCGGGCGAGCGTTCCACAAGGGGGATGTCAACGATCCTGTTTCCTACTGAAAAGGATGCGGTCTGCGAGGGAGATCCTAAAACTATGACGGCCAGGCGACCGCCCTGTGCAATCGCGCCCCCAGGGGCTGTATGTGCCGCTGCCACGATCGCCGGTGGTGCTGCGCTCAGGAACTCAGGCCGGGAGCGTCTGTTGAGGGGCTTCAGTGCGTTTTCTACGACGTCATCGGCGAGCGCGGTTATGATCGCGTTGTCGAGCCCTTTAAGTGGCTCAAGGACCAGATTCGAAAAACCGGTGGGTCCTTTGGTGATGCCTCTGCTGTCGGAGTCCTCGGCGGTCGTTTCAAAGAGCACTTTGTTGTTATGGGCTGAGACGAGCTTAAGGGTAAGGCCAACGGTGCTGACCGACTGAACGCCATAGTAGCTTCGGTCCCATCGAGTAATCGTTCCGTAGAGGACGGCGTCACATGAGAGGAGTTTTGTGCAGATCTCTTGGGGAGGTGCCGCGAATATCTTGGCGAGATCCAGTTCAACGGGCTTGGTTTCCGGCACGGTGTAGCCGTTATGAACAAACGCTGCTTCGACGATGGCTGGAGTGACAACATCGAGCGAGGCCTTGGAGAGCTCTGATTGTACCTCGGTCTGAACAAACTGGGCCGGGGTTTGTTTAAGCTTTGATGATACAAGGACGACGTTGTCGATGAGAAGATTCTCGTCAACCCGAGTGAGTTTTCCGTTCTCATCTACCTGGGCAAAGGGTAAGACCGCGATGCGGATCGGCTCGGAAGGGTTAAACGAGAGGGTGTGTTTGTAGGAACCCGCGCAGCCAGTGAGCACGCCAGCAAGAAGTAGGCCCACACAACCGCAAACAAAAGTATCCTTACGCATAGGTTACCTCGTAACGTTAATCGTTGCTGGTTGAGAAGGGATTCCACCCTTTCCGACGGCGACTATCGCTACGGTGTCAGCTTGGGGGATGGTGACAGAGGCGCTCTTGGTTTCAGAGACCTTTCTGTAGGGGCCTTGAGGCGCTGGGGCCTCATATACAAGAACTTTCTCGGCGTCGCAGTGGCTCACTGACGATGAGCACCCCTTGCCCCGTGATGAGGGGTCTCCACTTATGGTGCTGCATAAGATATCTGCCCGATGCTCATCAAGAGTAGCGATTCTATCTTTGAGATCGCAGGGTGGTTCAGCAGGGATGCTCACGGTCTCTCGAACAGAGTTGCCGAACGCAGTTCTCAGTTCAACTGCCTCAACACCATGTGAGGGGCTCGCAACGAGAGCGGAGAATGCGCGGCAGTAGCGACCAGGGGCCACCTCCTCGAGCGGGGTTCTGTTGGCTCCGAGGATTAGGTAGGCAAACGAGTGCGGTGTTCCGTTGGCACAGACAGTATACGATGAAGGCGAGCTCCACTGAGCTGTCGCCGATGTGAGAGTGAGGCTTACACCTTCAGGAGGAGTAGTCCCGGTTGATGGGGCTGGGAGCTTCTCAACCACGGCGTGAGCGAAGCGGTCTGCGAGATCATCAAACACCCCATCTCCGCTATGCTTAATCTGTGAGATGATCCCCTGAAAAAGTTGCCCAGATTGAAGGAGAACGCCCCCAGACTCGTTCTCGGTGTGCGTCACCGATATCAGCTCTTTCCCTGAGGTGTCCGAGATCGATACGCCACCCTGGAGCTGGTTGTAGTAGCCGGCGATGACATTGTTCTTGGAAAAGGAGGTGAGGGATACGGTGGCAAATCCGTCAACGAGATAGTTCTGCGCAATTTGGCGGCGCTCAGGACACGCAGGGGACGAGCAGAGTTGCGAGATGACTCGATCCTCAATTACGACAAAGTTGCGGTTTCGAAGTTCGTTGATGATAGCCGCTCGAGCGAGGTCAACGCGCTCACGCGGAATGTCTACAGAGTAGTCCGGGGGAAGAACCGCTAGGGTAAGGGGGAGCGAGCCTCCGGGGGGAAGCGCGGTCTTCACAGTTGGCGCACACGCAGAGGTGGCTGCAAGGAGGAAGGTCGGGAGAGCGGCGCGTATCGTTCGTGAGTAGATCTTCATGCGGTTCTCCTCCCCACGCGCGTTACACACAATTGCGCCTATTCGATTATAATAGTTCCTTGAATTCCTTGCGGTTGCTTCTTGAGTCCTAAAACGGTGAATGGGTACGTTCCGGGATCGTGAAAACAGGACCCTGCAAAGTCCTTCGGCGAGATCGGCTCTGTTGAGCGAATGGTGCCGTCTTCCTGAATCTTGAGGTTGCCGGAGGAGCAGTGGGTGGCGTGCTCAGTATAGTTGAGGCTAATGGTGATGAGAGAGTCAGAGGAGTCGTTCAGAAAGAAGGCGAACTTGTCATCCTTGGACATGCGCAGTGTGGAGGGGCTAAGACCATTATCAGAGACGGTGATTATATGACTCTTGCTTGGGGGCGGGACAACAGGCTCAGCCTCTGAGGAGCCGTAGGTGGGCAAAAAGAACAAAACGGTCGCGAGGATAAACGATGGCAGGAAGAGAGGGCTTCGCATGCCCTCGGTGTATCAGGGATGTAGGGAACTTACAACCTCTCAAAACAGGGACAAGGGGCGAAGTTGTAAAGAGAATAGCGAGCTAGTACGACTTCGATGCTGATGAGGATTTGCTCTTCATGTTAGATATCAGGAACCCGGCATCCACCTTGATCATCAACGACGACCCGTGGACGAGGTTGGTTATTCTCGAAACCTCTTTCCAGTCCTCCCGAGCGGACGCGCGCTGGATGTCCTTGATCAGAGCGTGTTGTCGTTTAATTATTTCTCTGTAGGAAGAAATTCTCGCTAGAACAGCTTTATCTTGCACTCCGGAAGTGCTGATGGAGCGTGCCGCGGACTCGACAGCAGCCTCAAGCTTTGTGAGAGCGTCAAACATGAAAGAAAGTGGGTGTGCTGACATAACAACTCTAAAAACCAACTACACCCCCTTATCAGCTCTAAGCTTAAGACTGCTTCAGCCTTTAACAGACGGGTTGTTACACCCCAATTTAGACCTTTAACTCATTGAAAACACTAGGCGCGCGAAACTTTTGTCCCGGCATTCTCGATAGTGCCGGTTAGCTGACCTTTGGGTCACTTAGGCAGGCTGTAATTGACGTGTCACATACGGAACGGATCCCTCCATAACCTCAATGATGTTTTTTTTGAAGGTCTCCCCCATGAAAGTTCAAACGATCGTAGCTCTCGTAGCTTCCCTCGTGAGTCTTGCCTCCGCAGCTATCGCGCAGGACTTGGCCCCGTATGAGATTGAGCCAACCGGCAAGCAATATGAAATCAGGCTTGGACCAGATCAGCGCTCCTTAAAATCGCTCTCTGTTTACTTTGTCTCTCCTGGGAACGTTTCGCACGCTGTTATGGTTGACCTCATGGGACCGCTTGGTCTTAAAGGTGTAGTGCAGGGCGGACCCCTCGGTGCCATGGACCCAGCTACCGCACTCGCAGGAGGAATTCCTCTTCAGCAGTATCCTGTTCGCACCTATCCTGACCGCAAAGAGGCAGCAAGCTTCGCAACCGCAACTAATTACGATCCGCTCTACGCGTATGTGTCTCCGTGGTTTCACCTTTCGAAGGATGCGTGCGGAGCGAAGACCGACAGATATATAGCGCAAGTTAAGCTCGACCTCACTGGGATCGATCCAGCGCTGTACGACGAAGTGTTCTCGATCATTATCTCGGTCAAGCAATCGAAGTACCAGGGCAAGCCGGTCGCGTCGATTAAACCCAAATCAGATGGCAAATATTTTGGAGAGCCGATCTTGCTCATGAATACCGTTGGATTTGGGGGCGAGTACGTCAACAAAGTAACGTGGAAGAACGGGCAGATCATTGCAACGAAGCGCTTGCCGGTAGCGAAATACGTTGGCTACATGGGATACGGACTCTCACTCATTCGCATTAAGGGAGTTCTCCAAGGTGGTAAGCATACCTGGGAGCTCTCAAACGGGGGCGATGTATACGGCGTATGTCTTCAGGCTACGCGCAAACGCCAACGAGTGAACGGTTATCCTGGCGGGAAGTAAGTCACTAGCAGGATGGTGAAAAATCACTTCCTGTTGCGCACTTCGATAGTTTGAATGTTTTCACTACCCAGTTAAGCAGCTTGGTCAGACGCAAGTACGGAGTGCATCTCGATGCGTTCGGTAAGCGCGGCACCCCACGGCGTCTTCGCTGAGACGAGTCCCGCAGGGGATCCCTGGTAGACAACCCTGCCGCCCGCCTCGCCCGCACCGGGCCCGAGCTCAATAACCCAATCGGACTGCGTTATCATATCAGCATCATGCTCGATGACGATAATTGAGTGCCCTTGGTCGACTAGAGCGTGGAGCCCCTTTAACAAAAGATCGACATCAAGTCGGTGCAGTCCGGTCGTTGGCTCATCAAGAATGTAGAGGGTGTGCCCCTTACGAGAGAGGTGTAGCTCGGAGACGAGCTTGAGGCGCTGGCTCTCTCCTCCGGAGAGCGTTGAGGAGGGCTGCCCCAAAGTGAGGTACCCCAGTCCGAGATCGCAGGCGAGCTTGCATACCTGATGGATCTTTCGGTGGTTGATGAAAAAGGTGCGCGCCTGATCGAAGGTAAGTTGCAAAGATCTGCTGATGGTGAGGTCCCTAAACTTGACTGTATCAGCTTCAGGAGTAAAGCGACTACCCATACAACTCTCGCATTCAACCTTCGCCTCAGCGAGGAAGCTCATCTCAAGGGTAAGCTCGCCATTGCCTTTACATGTCGGGCAGCGGCCTTTTCCGGTATTGTGCGAGAAGAAGCTCGGCCCCCAACCGCGAGACTTAGCCTCAAGGGTTTCGGCGAAGACCTTACGGATCTCATCCCAGATACCGAGGTACGAGGCGGGTGTGGATCGAGATGTTTTGCCGATGGGTTGCTGATCAACTACGAGGAAGCGATCTATCTTAAGGGAGCTCTCCACAGAGCCGTGTCGTCCCTCAAAGGCTCCCTTCTTGTCTGCACCGCCATCGAGCGCCTCTCCGATAACGCCGTGCACCAGCGAACTCTTTCCAGCACCAGAGACCCCGGCGATCGTTACGAGGCTTCGTAGGGGGATATTGAGATCAAGGGACTTCAGGTTGTTTTTGGTAGCACCATGAATGGTGATCTTTTCTTGAGATGAGAGCTTCTCGTTGTGAATGGTGAGAGGGCGGGTCAGCGCCACCCCTGTCAGTGATTTCCTCGACGAGACAGCGTCAGCAATTTTTCCCTGAAAGACGATCTCGCCGCCCTGTGTGCCCGCGCCTGGACCGACATCGATAATCTCCTCCGCCGCTCGAATGTTATCAATCTCATGTTCGATCTGGATGACTGTGTTGCCGCGATCTTTCAGCTCAATGAGTTTGCCCAGGAGCTTCTTGTTATCGACAGGGTGCAAACCGGCGCTCGGTTCATCAAAGATATAGGTAACGCCACACAACGGTGACCCAATGGCAGTGCCGAGGCGCAAGCGCTGTAGCTCTCCGTTCGAAAGGGTCGCGCACTCTCTGTTGAGTGAAAGGTGGTCGAGCCCAAGGTGGATAAGGGTATCGAGTTTGCCATTCAGTTCCTGAATGATCGGTTCGGAGATGAACGAGAGCGATCGATCTGCAGCGACAGCGGCAAGGGCCTTGCGCAGCTCGACAGCAGAGAGGGCCGTCAGCTCATGGATATTCCTGTTGAGGAGGCGAATATTCCTGCCGATCTCATTTATCCGTGATCCACTGCACGTCGAGCACACCTTATTTCGCACCATGCCGTATCCGTCGCATTTTTGGCACCTTCCTCGTCGCGAGTTGAAGGAGAGATCTTCAGGATCGGGTTTAAAGAATCCGCGTTGGCAAATCCTACACGTTCTTTCGGAGCTGAATACCCGCTCGTCTGATCCGTCAAGCACCACAACCGTTCCAGCTCCGATGCTGAGCGCCTGTCTCACCCCTTCGGCGATGAGATCTACGGGCATTGCTTTCGTGTTAAATCGAGCTGTGACGAAATCGATCGAGTGGATTTTAGTTTTGGCGAGGCCCTCGTCGACAAATTTGGAAGGGGATGCCACTACGCCGTCAACGCGAACCTCGGAGACCTCGGTTTCGACGGCGCGCTGAAACACTGAACGATGGTGTCCTTTTTTGTTATTAATAACTGGTGCAAGAAGCCGGATGCTCCCTGAGTACGAGGACTTGATGTGCTCAGCTATCTGCTCAGCAGAGAGGGGTGAAATGGATTCGGTTGGATGATCGGGGCAGTACTGAACTCCGATCTTTGCGTAGAGAAGACGCAAGAAGTTGTACACCTCACTCATCGTTGAAACTGTTGAGAGGGCTGAAGGCTGGAACGTGTGTTGATAGACGCAGATAGTTGGCTGCACATGGGAGATGTCGTCTATCGCGGGCTTTTTAAGCTCCTTGATAAACTGTCGCGCGTAGGGAGAGAGGCAGTCGAGGTATCTCCGCTGTCCTTCAGCGTAGAGGATATCTTTGGCGATCGTTGATTTTCCGGATCCGGAAACCCCTGTGAGGGTGATAAGCGAGTTGAGGGGAATAGAGATGTTGATATCCTTTAAGTTGTGCTCCTTGGCGCCTCGAATATGAATGTGAGTTGCCGGTTCGTGAGTCTTTCTCTTAGGAGTACGGGTTTTAGATCTGGAGGTAGCGGGTTTCTTAGTATGAGCGTATTGACGGGCAAACTGGGAGAGGTAGTGCGCAGTAAGGCTCTTTCGGCCTCCCTCTCCGATCGGATCCTGAGCGAACTGTTTCGGAGTGCCGACCTTCACCACTTCGCCGCCCTTGGCACCACCCTCAGGACCAAGGTCGACGATCCAGTCAGCGGAGGCGATAAGTCTCAGGTTGTGCTCAACGCATAAGATCGAGTGTCCCTGCTCTCGAAGGTAGTGAAAAAGCTCAATCAGCCTCTCGACATCTCGAACGTGGAGCCCAGTCGTCGGCTCATCAAAGAGGAAGAGAGATGTGCCGCGCGAGCCCTCCATGATGTGCGGAACGAGCTTAAGCCGCTGCGCCTCACCACCGGACAGGTCGCTGAGAGGATGGCCGAGAGTGATGTGACCAAGCCCGAGCTGCGAGAGCACCTTGCACACGCTTGAGATGAGAAGATCTTTCTCAAAGAACGAGCGACACGCGTCAACACTCATCGAGAGGATCTCGTGCACGTTCTTGCCGTTGTAGCGAACCTCAAGCACAGAGGCTTGAAATCGCATCCCGAGGCAGGACTCGCACTCCATAAAGACATCGCTCAGGAACTGCATGTCCTCGCGAATAAACCCTGCCCCCTCGCACGCGGGGCAGCGGCCGCCGGCGACGTTGAATGAAAATGATGATTTCGAGAGTCCGCGCCCTTTCGCCTCCTCGGTTGAGCTTAAGAGGTCTCGAACTCGATCCCACATCTTGGTGTAGGTAGCGATGTTGGCGCGTGGAGTCTTTGAGAGAGGAGACTGGTCTATGAGGAGGACCTGCCGAACATGGTGAAAGCCTGAGACGGACGCATCTACAGTGCTCTCGCCGGGAATGACGCCCGTGTAGAGCTCGTATGAATTCTCAATCACCTCTTTAAGAAGTGAGCTCTTTCCGCTTCCCGAAACTCCGGTGAGGCAGACGAAGGACTCAAGGGGGATGTCGACGGAGAGCGACTTTAAGTTTCGGTTGCGCGCGTTACGAATCTCAAGGTTCTTTGCGAAGGATGGCTTCGTGTCATTGAGCGAGAAGGGCTGCATCCCGAGTCCGCGCCACTCTGACTGGGGACCGCAGAACGTGACCTCACCTCCCTTCTCTCCGGCCTCTGGACCGAGCTCAAGGATCGTGTCGGCAGCTTCAAGGCAATCGGGGTCGTGCTCAACAACGGTGAGGGAATTTCCTCGAGCCGTCAGATCGTGGAGCGCCTTGATCAGCTCTTCTGTATCCCGTGCGTGCAGACCTACGGAGGGCTCGTCGAGTACGAAGTGAGTCGAGATTAGGTTGCTGCCAACTGCCGAAACGAGGTTAACACGCTGTGTTTCCCCTCCCGAGAGAGTTCTCGATTGCCGATCGAGCGTAAGATACGGAAGCCCGAGTGAGATGAGGTAGTGAAGTCTACTTGAGATGTTCTTGAAAACCTCAGCGAGTTGGCGTGGGAGCTTCTTGCTCTCTTTGAGGCGTTGCTGCAGACCAGCGAACCACGGAGCGAGCTCATCAAGTGGCATCGACGAGACCTGCGCGATAGTGAGTCCGTCTATCTTGTATGCGAGCGCGTCCGAGCGGAGGCGAGTTCCACCACACACCGAGCACTCAACTTGGCCACGGTAGCGCGCGAGAAAGACCCGCACATGCATCTTGTACTTCTTGCGCTCAAGCCATGTGAACCACGGACCGATGCCGATATAGGTTCGTGACTTGTGATTAAAAATCATCTCATGGTGTTCAGGAGGGAGGGCGCCCCACGGCTTATCGGTTGGAATCCCTTCGCTTTTGCAGAAAGCGAGAAGCCGTCGGTGCTCATCGGCGGCTGACGGTCCCTTCCAGCAGTCAACCGCGTAGGCAGCGATCGTTTTGCTGTGATCAGGCACACACTTGTGAGGGTCAATCACGAGCACCTTTCCAAACCCGTTGCACTCAGGGCAGGCGCCGATCGGATGGTTGTAGGAGAAGAGTGAGGGGCGTGGGCGATCGATTGAAACCTCACCGTCGCCGCAGTGGTAGGTGTTTTTAAAGATGTGGGTTTCAAATCCTTGGTGAGGATCGTGAGCGGTGCCGGTTATGGGGATTCGCAACCACGGTTGGGCGCGGCGGAATCTAACTTCCGTGACCTCTACCGTGCCATTCCCGAGCGCAAAGCACTGCTCAAGGGATTCCCGGACCTGATCGCGAGAGAACGCCGATGAGTTGCAGCGGTCAAGAACGATCGAAACCTCTTTGAGTTTCTTGAGTGGAGGATTCTCCTCGAGGTTCTCCAGGGAGGCGCTCTTCTTGTTAAAGTAACGCGAGTAGCCCAGGATTTGAAGTCGATCGAGTACGTCTTTTGAGTTTTTAACTTTAAGTCCGAGGAGAAATGTTGAGTCTCGTTTTGCCTCGCACCATGCGCGCAAGAGGTCGGCAAGAGAGGAGGCATCCCATCGGGAGAGCTCAAGTCCGCACTCAGGGCACACGGGAGTGGCGACGTTGCTCCAAACGATCTTGAGGAAGTCATTAATGTCGGTCATCGAACCAACGGTTGAACGAGAGTTTAAGATTCTCGTCCTTTGTTGAATGGCGATAGCGGGTCGTACGTTCTCAATCAGGTCGACTTTGGGTCGCTTCACCTTGTCGAAGAATTGCCGAGTATAAGGGGAGAACGTTTCGATGTACCGTCGTTGCCCTTCGGCGTATATAGTGTCAAACGCAAGCGATGACTTACCTGAACCTGAGAGGCCAGTGATTCCGACAAAGGTATCGTGGGGCAGCTCCAGGTTTAATGACTTGAGGTTGTTCTCTCGAGCCTGCCTGATGGTAAGTTTAGATCGCGATGACATCGCTCCAATCTAACGCGGTGGGGCGACTCGTCGCAACGATTTGGGCTCACTTTGTGATTGAGCACGTGCGGTATGTTGAAAAGGGTTTCGAGGTACATATTCAACAGCGGGATGGCTCGCCTTTTGTGCCTTGTTGTATCGCTGGTCGGTGTTTCAACCACAATTGCGTGGCTGTCTGTTGGGGTCGTAAGCGCGAGCGATACCGACATGTGTACAGTCACCAAGAAAGCCCTCGATGAGGCCTCTCGGATTCGAGGACTCTCTCCTGCGGCCCCCGTTCCCTGCGTCGTTCGTTCCCGACAAGAGATAGAGAAATTCTTGAAGGAGACGATCGCTGAGAAGTTTCCCAAAGATACCTTGGAGATGGAGCAGCTCACCTATCGAGCGATAGGGCTTGTTCCCGATGACTACGACTATGTTCACGGTATTGTTACGGCGTACGTGCAGCAGATTGGTGGATACTACGACCCGGACAAAAAACTCTTTGTGATGCTCGATACCATGCCAGAGTCCATGCAGCTTCCTCTGGCGATTCACGAGTTAACTCATGCCCTTCAGGACCAGCGGTTTAACCTCACAAAGTTTCTAGAACCCACCAAAATGAACAACGATGAGTTGATGGCTCGAGCCGCCCTGGTCGAGGGTGATGCGACCGCCGTGATGCAGGATTACATGAACTCACGAGGGCGCAAGGAGAAAGCGGGGCGTGAGGTTACGACGAGGGATGTCCCCGTCCCGGTTCCTGCTGCTCTTGAGAGAGTGCTGCTGTTTCCGTACATCCAGGGACTCACTTTTGCCCGACGGATCCTACGAGAGGGTGGATTCGCCGGAATTAATGACGCCTTTGCTCGACCCCCATCGACATCTCGGGAGATTTTGCACCCGGAGCAGTATATCACTCGGGCATTTATGCC